>NZ_JABFCH010000290.1:0-208 GCF_017566055.1 Extibacter sp. GGCC_0201
GAGGGGTATTTACATTATAACTTGAATATTCCATGACATTTTAATTAAATAAGTCCTAATCTTTATTCAGTCCTTTTATTATTTTTCGTTTACCGACAATCCATACCGTATCATTCTCCTTGAAAATTGTATCAGGGTCTGGATTCATAATATTCACGGTACTCCTCTCTATTCCGATAATGATGCTATCCGATATGTCTGCCTCCCG
>NZ_JABFCH010000291.1:0-208 GCF_017566055.1 Extibacter sp. GGCC_0201
TGCGAAGGCCCTCTCCAGGGAGGCGCGGATTATCGTGATGGATGAGCCCACGGCTCCGCTGACTCAGAAGGAGATCGACAATCTGTTTGCCGTAATCAGGGAGCTCAAGCGACAGCAGGTAGCCGTAATCTATGTATCGCACCGACTGGCTGAGATCAAAGAAATCTGCGACTGTATCACAGTACTGCGGGACGGCTGTTATGTAGGC
>NZ_JABFCH010000292.1:0-208 GCF_017566055.1 Extibacter sp. GGCC_0201
CGACGAAGACACAGGAAGAGCGATACATTGGGGGCAGCGGTGTTGGATTCTCGGGAAAAGCGACCACTTTACGTTCAGCTCGTGGACGCCCTGCTCTCCGATGTGGTCGGTGCCGGCGGCGAGGGAGAGCAGCTTCCCACCGAAAAGGAACTGTGCGATGAATACGCCGTGAGTCGAACGACTGTGCGTCAGGCGCTCGCGGAGCTGG
>NZ_JABFCH010000293.1:0-208 GCF_017566055.1 Extibacter sp. GGCC_0201
GCCATACGGCTCCTCTGCCTGGCCTGTGTCAGCGCCACCGGCTCCTTTTCCAGAAAATGAATATCCAGATAAGGCTTATCTTCACCCGGCTTTCTGACTATGAAGCTTCTGTAATCGCTGTTGCTGCGCGGAACCACCACCATCCTGTCATGAATCAGCTCAAAACATTCAAGCCCCGATGAGAGGACAGGAGGATGGAGAATGGCTG
>NZ_JABFCH010000294.1:0-208 GCF_017566055.1 Extibacter sp. GGCC_0201
TCCGCATGCCGCTCCTCATTGCCTGATGTCTCCTCAAAAATGTCCGCTATGTTCATATAGCCCTCTTCCCTGGCCTGTTTTGCATAAATGCGGTATTTTCCGCTGGCCTGCAGTTCTCCTTGGTAAGCTTTTATCAGATTCCTAAAGGTTTCGCTCTCTCTTAATTCCATCTTCTCTCCGCTGTTTCCTGTTTTACAATATTCTATGT
>NZ_JABFCH010000295.1:0-208 GCF_017566055.1 Extibacter sp. GGCC_0201
CTGGATTACCCATGGCGGGATTGGCGGCGGTGACATTAAGCTGGCGGCTCTCCTGGGACTGCTCTTTGGAACCCGTGGAGTCTGTCTGATCCTGTTTATTGCCGCCATATCGGCACTCGCTTTTGTTCTTCTAATCAGTGGCAGAAACCGTTCATCACCCCTGCGCCTGCCCTTTGTCCCATTTCTTTTTCTGGGTTCTGTGCTGTGG
>NZ_JABFCH010000296.1:0-208 GCF_017566055.1 Extibacter sp. GGCC_0201
CCCCAACAAATCACAATGGCCTTCTGTAATCCTGGAACCGGGACAGACCTATCACAGCCAATGTATCTTTAAATTCGGTGTTGAAAAATAATTGTTAAACTTTAAATATTTAATATCATGAATTGGAATTCACATGAATTCATCTGGCTGGACTGGACAATACTGGCAGTCGGCATTGTAGCTGTGATATGGGCGGTATGGCGCTCTG
>NZ_JABFCH010000297.1:0-208 GCF_017566055.1 Extibacter sp. GGCC_0201
GGATGTACATCACGGTGTACTCCACCGGAATGCTCTCGAGCGGGATGCCATACTTCTGCAGCACATGCCAGTTCAGCACGTACTGCTTGGCGCATTCCGTCACCTGCTGCCGGGGCATCCGCCCTTCGAGGCGTTCCTTGATACCGGTCGCCATGTATCTTATCTGGCTTTCCAGTGGAGTGAAATATCCTCCCAGCAAGTAGTCGGC
>NZ_JABFCH010000298.1:0-208 GCF_017566055.1 Extibacter sp. GGCC_0201
CAACTTTGCTCGCACAGGTTATGATTACTTAAACGCTCACGATTATATTTACTACAATCGCTTAGGATACCAAAGAACAGGACGTTCAGGCATGGATAACCAAATGGGATACGGTATCGGGAATGACCTATTTGATATCCGTTATTTGGATGACAGTACCAAAGGCCTCTTGGCAGAAGGTTGGCAACAAATGCAAGACCCAACCGAT
>NZ_JABFCH010000299.1:0-207 GCF_017566055.1 Extibacter sp. GGCC_0201
CCCCAGAACCCACAGGACTTCGGTTTCACGGGGCACCTCTACGTGGTGAAGGACTCCACCTATGCCGTGAAGAAATGTACCATGAACCTGCCCAAGAAGACGGGTGTCAACTTCGTGGAAAACCTCGACATCGTGCAGCAGTTCGAACAACTGCCCGACGGAAACTGGGTGCTGACCGATGACGACATGACCGTGGAACTGCACTTT
>NZ_JABFCH010000030.1:0-54181 GCF_017566055.1 Extibacter sp. GGCC_0201
GTCGCAGTTCCCGGACGCATCGGAGCATCTGCCCCATACCTCCCCATCGGCGTCTTAGTTTACTTAAACTCCCAGTTACTTCTCATCGTATAATTTTATCTCTAGCTGCTTTTCCTCAAAATCTATGAACAGCTGGAAGGCGTATCCATCATCGCTCGTATCCCAAATCTCTACATATTTTGGAATCACTTCTATAAGTATCTCCGTATCTTCATGGCTGTATTTATTATAACTCTGCCACAGATACTTCTTATAGCCTTCTGCGAACCTCTGCCCCGGCTCCTTGGTCACAAGCCCTTTATTGACAGCTATGCCTTCCACCTGCACCCCGCTCCAGCACATGGCCACATTTGGGTTTTCGAACAGCTGCTTTGTCTTACGGAAGTTCTTATCCGTCTTGAAGTAGATCTTCTCGTCGTAGAACAGACAGCTGACGTTCCTCACCATGACATAATCGTTCAGGCTGGAGGCCAGCGCCATAATCTGGCTGTTTCCAAGCATCTCAAACATACGGCCCACCGCCTGCTCATAAGTAATATCCTTATCCAATGTAAACTTCATAACCGCTCTCCTTTATCTGCTTATGATTCCTTTTATAACTTTGCTCAGCCTCTTATATATGATAAATGTAATCAGAGATGTAACGCCGTACTTGATGAGATTGAACGGCAGGATGCCAAACAGTGCCATCGTCACCGCATTCTTCATTGCCGGATTCACCGTACTGCACATGGCGATGATATCATCCATAGACATGCCAAACAACTTTACGTAGAAGGGAATAATCAGGTACAGGTTGGTAAATACGGCAACAACCGCCACAAACACAGAGCTGACCGCCATACCGGCAACTGCCATCTTCTTCGACTTGCTGCGGTGATAGATAATCAGAGCCGGCAGCACATACGCACAGCTCAGTATCAGATTCTGCAGCTCACCTGTCCCGAGGGAAAAGCTGCCCTGCATCACAAGCTGCAGCATAATCTTAACGATTATGATGCATACCGCCGCCATCGGACCGAACATGAACCCGCCAAGCATCTCCATCAGACCGGAAAAGTCAAACGACAGGAACGGCGGCATGAAGGGAATCGGGAAACGGAACAGCATCAGCACCGCACTGACAGCACCCATCAGGCCAATAAAGGCAATCTTCTTCACCCTCATCCTTGCGTCGTCACGGGTCTGTACCTTCTTGCCCGCAGTTACATTCATTGTTTCATTTGTCTCGTTCATACTGAATCCTCCTCAAAAAAATAACCCGGCACATCAAAAATAATGTCCCGGGCGTAATTACGCAGAAAATGCCTTTTCTCATCCGGACTATACCGTCGGTTCTGGAATTCCCGCTGAGGGGTCACCAGATCAGCCGCTTTACGCGGGTCATGGACTATACCATCGGTAGGGACTTGCACCCTGCCACAAAGACTTCTATATTCTTTTTTGAATAGGTGATTGCAGTAACATCATCTGCTGGTTACCATTATATACCTGTCTCATGTACATGTAAACATATATTTCACATTTATAAGGCGGTCCAGGCTTACATCAGCCGGTCCCGTCAATCCTCTGTGATTGCCCACACGCGTACCGGCAGTCCCGTAGCACCTTCAATCGGAAGAAAGGCCGCGAAGATAATCGCTCCTGCCGGGGGCACCTGATCCAGATTGCAGAGCACTTCGACCTGAAGCTTCCCTTTATCCAGCACATATCGTTCACACGCAAGGTCTCCGGCCTGCTCCGCCAGTGTCGAAGCGTCTGTATCCAGCGTCTCATGTCCGTTCGCCGCGGCGTTGCGCACTTCATAGATGTATTTAAGCGCTTCCATCGACCAGCCAGGCGTATGCTCTCCCCCGTCCTCGTCAAAGTTGCAGATGGCATCCATCGAAGGCCAGCGCTTTCCCCAGTCCGTGCGAAGCGCCACGAACGCCCCGTCAGGGATGTCCCCATACTGCCTCTCAAAGGCCTGGATATCCTCCACAGTAACCGCGTAGTGGACATCTTCCTTCACTTTTTCTGAGATGTCGATAACTACGAGCGGATAGACCATATCCCTGACACCATATTGTTCCGACAGCTCTCTGTCTTTGATAAAATGTCCCGGGAAATCAATATGCGTACCAAACTGCCCCGGGAATTTAAATGTCTGTATGAGACAATCCAGCATTTCATTTCCCCAGTCAAACACCGTGCTGGACAGCTCCACCGCCCCGTCAGGAATCCCTCCCCAATACGGGCTGTCATTATTCAGGGGATGGGACAGTTCCACCCACTGGCAGCCTTTCAGTCTTTCCAGCTCTTTCCATAATTCATACATCATAACGCACCTCCTTTACCAAGCATTATACCTTGATTTTAAAGGTGCGGCAAGTATCAGACGACTCTTGTCATCGGCAGTTCGTTATTGATTCCGTTTGTCATCACAATCTGGTGCAGGTCAATGATTCCATTGTGGAAAGTAGCTGCGCAGGATGCCAGATACAGTTCCCACATACGCATGAATTCTTTCCCGTATCTCTTCGTTATCTCCCCCTTATGCTTCAGCAGATTATCCCTCCAGCAGAGCAGCGTCTTCGTGTAATGGCGTCTCAGGCTCTCCACGTCAACCGTGTACAGCTTCTTATCGCCCATGATATGGATGATTTCCCGCAGGCTCGGTATGACCCCGCCCGGAAATATATATTTCTTGATGAACGCATCTCCCGGGAACTCCTGCAGCGCACTGATGTAGTGCAATAGAAATAAGCCGCCCGGCTTAAGGACAGACTGTACACATTCGAGAAACAGAGGATAATTCCCTCTTCCGACATGCTCCAGCATCCCTACGCTCACCACCCTGTCAAACGCAAGGCCCGACGCCTTCAGCTTGCGGTAATCCATCAGCCGTACCTCAAGCCTGTCCTGGAGCCCCTCATCCTCTATATCCTTCTGGAATTTGGCATGCTGTTCCCGGCTCAGCGTAATACCGACTCCCCTCACGCCGTAATGCTTCACGGCATACTTGAGAAGGAATCCCCATCCACAGCCGATATCCAGTATCGTCATCCCCTCCTTCAGATGCATCTTGCCCAGTATATGTTCTACCTTGTTAACCTGCGCCTCATAAAGCGTATCAGTATCCTCTTTAAAATAACCGCATGAATAGCTCATCGTCTCATCCAGCCAGAGCTTATAGAAATCATTTCCTATATCATAATGGGACGTCACTTCCTTCTCCTGGCTTCGGATGTTCTTCGACGTATAAAGAATCCGGTGAAGCGCCCCGCGGTTTACGCTGAACTTGCCCATCTCCCCAAGGAAGCTGTCCAGCACTTCAAACAGGTCCTTATCCACATCGATATCTTCCCGCATATAGGCTTCTCCAAGCGCCAGCGACGTACTGTTGAGAAGCTCCCGCTTCGGGATATTACGGTTGATCTTCAACGTAAATGCAGGATCCGCGTCCCCAATTGTTATAAATTCCTCCGCTGTCTCCAGATTAAAGCTGACCGGTATGATCTTCTGCAGATAGCCTGTAATAAATTCATTCATCGTTCTCCACCCTCCAGTCTGAATCAGATACGTATTAATTATTTCCAGTTCTTCCAGAAAAATACATTATCTGGTTGACATGCAGCTATCTTGTGATACAATATAGTAAAGAATATTGCAATGCAAGGTAGCGGAAGGATGTGATGTAAGATGGACAAATCCCAGCTTATGAAAGGAATACTGGAAGGCTGTATCCTGAAGATAATAGACAAGTCCGAGACATATGGGTATGAGATTGTCGTGAAGCTTCAGGAAAATGGATTTCAAGATGTAAGAGAAGGTACTCTGTATCCCCTGCTTCTGCGGCTGGAGAAGAAAAAGCTGATTTCCGCCACTTACAAGCCAAGCCCCCTCGGCCCGAGCCGGAAATATTATGTTCTGACGAAGGATGGAAAAGAATATCTGTACAGCTTCTATAACAGCTGGAAAGAGACTTGCATTTCAGTAAACCGGATTTTTAATGAAGAGAATATGAAGGAGGAACGCATATGAATCCATTAAGAAATGAACTCAAAATCTTGGACAGAGAAAACAACGACTTGGCTGCCGATATCGAATGCAGAGAGAATTATGCGGCTGTACAGAATATGGTCCGTTACCTTTCATCCTCTTCCCTCTCTCTCTTCCAGATACAGGTAATCCGCAAGGACCTGATAGGCATGGCGCTGGAAGCTGATAAGGAAGGGCTTGCCCTTCAGGATAAGCTCGGCGTGGCACCGAAGGAATTCTGCGATGATATTATCCAGAACGGGGAAAGCAGCGCGCGCAGCGAACATCTGCTGAATGCCGCTGTAAATACGATCCAGTTTGCCGCCATATGGCTCTTCATAAAGTATTTCCTTTTTTCCCCTTACACAATCGCATGGAGCGATCTGCTGCTTGTCTTCTTATACTACATGGGATGTAACTTTCTGGCGTCCTACATACGCAACAGGTTTTCCATAGCTTCTAGTCCAGTAGTGCGCCACCTTCCTTATCTTTTCATCTTCTTCCTGTTTTTAAGCGCATTCATGTTATTAAGCAGATTTTATGAACCTGTTAACAGACCAATTTTGATAGCAGACGGCTGGCTTGTCATAACTGTCGCAGCTGCGATTGCCGCTGCAGCTACTATGCTCTCTAACATATACTGGCGGCGCTGCGCAGGAAAATACACGTGCTGACCGTATCCTTGCCATTCTTTTTCATTCTTTTTCGTGAATTGTGATATACTGTTTAAAACAGAAAGAATATGATATGAAAGGATGGTTCTATGCTGACACGACAAGAAGATATACATTTACTGAAAGAGACGCTTACTTTCTGGAACCAGCTTACACATACACAGCAGTCTATGCTTATAGAAAGCGCGGCGTCCGGCTCGTATGAGAAAGGGACGATACTTCACAGTGCAGACTATGAATGCATCGGTACGCTCATCGTCAAATCCGGTTCCCTGAGAGTCTACATACTTTCGGAAGACGGAAGGGAGATAACCTTATATCGAATTAATGAAGGAGAAGTCTGCGTCCTGTCCGCATCCTGTGTCCTGCAGTCCATAACATTCGATGTCTACATCGACGTCGTGTCAGACTGTGATTTGATCCAGCTCTGTTCCAAGGCATTTGCCTCCATCATCGAAGGAAATGTATATGCGGAGGCCTTTACTTACCGGCTCACCACAGAACGATTCTCAGATGTCATGTGGGCCATGCAGCAGATTCTCTTTATGAGCTTTGACAAAAGGCTTGCCATCTTTCTCCTCGATGAAGCTGCTTCGCTGCACTCGGACGAAATCAAGCTCACGCACGAGCAGATTGCAAAGCTTATGGGGAGCGCCAGAGAGGTCGTGACGCGCATGCTCAAGTATTTTTCCTCCGAAGGCTATGTGGAGCTCTCAAGAGGAACTGTGAAGATTACGGATAAAGGCAGGCTCAAATCTCTCATCTGAAACTACCGAGTCCCATGGCTCTTGCAGACTTTTACCAAGAACATATCGTCACATAACAACCTGCCGGATTTATGCAGTCCGGCAGGTTGTTTCTATGTATCGCGGAAAGCATTTCCCGCCAGACCCACATATATGATATGCTTTAAGTAACAAGATTGAGAA
This sequence comes from Extibacter sp. GGCC_0201, assembly GCF_017566055.1. Lineage (NCBI taxonomy): Bacteria > Bacillati > Bacillota > Clostridia > Lachnospirales > Lachnospiraceae > Extibacter > Extibacter sp. GGCC_0201. Next base: position 5,624 of record NZ_JABFCH010000030.1, read on the forward strand.
AAGGAGCGAAGATTATGAAGGTTGTAATTGCTGTGGATTCATTTAAGGGTAGCCTCTCTTCCATGGAGGCCGGTCGTGCGGCCAAAGCAGGCATACTTGCCGCCAGACCAGACGCTTCTGTCATCATAAAGCCTCTGGCGGACGGCGGGGAGGGGACGACCGACGCCCTTATTGAAGGGCTTGGCGGAAGAAAAATCGCCATCACCGTCACGGGCCCTATGGGGCATCCGGTCCCCGCCTGCTACGGGTATCTTAGCGTCTCTTCCACGGCAGTGATAGAGATGGCAGCTGCAGCCGGTATCACGCTCGTACCTCCGGAAGACAGGAATCCTCTTACTGCCAGTACGTATGGGGTCGGGGAGATTATACAGGACGCGGTTTTACGGGGCTGCCGCAACTTTATCATCGGTATCGGCGGGAGCGTTACGAACGACGGCGGCATCGGCATGTTAAAGGCGCTCGGTTTCCGCTTCCTCGACAAGGATGGACGGGACGCCGGAGAAGGGGGCCAGGCGCTGGGCAAGATAATGTTCATAGATACGCAAGGATGTAACCCGCTGCTGGCCGGGTGTCGTTTTCAGGTTGCCTGTGATGTCACGAACCCGCTCTGCGGAAAAAACGGGGCAACTTATATCTATGGCCCACAGAAAGGGGTAACGGAAGGACTGCTGGATAAGCTGGATAAAGACATGGCCCACTATGCTGCCGTCACGGCCGGAACACTTGGCAGCCATTATGCCAAAGTGGAAGGTGCCGGAGCGGCAGGAGGGCTCGGCTTTGCTTTTCTAAGTTATCTGGGGGCTTCACTTTCGCCGGGAATCGACCTGGTCTTGGATGCAGTCGGACTGAGGGAAGAGCTGGCCGATGCCGATATCGTCGTCACCGGAGAAGGCTGCCTCGATGCACAGACAGCGATGGGAAAAGCGCCGGCAGGAGTTGCCCGGCTTGCGAAAGAATATGGTATAAAAGTGATTGCATTTGCCGGAACCGTAACAAAAGAAGCGTCAGCCTGCATCGATGCCGGCATCGACGCCTACTTCACTGTCATCCGGGGCGTCACAACGCTTGAAGAGGCCATGAAGCCCGATACCGCCCGTGAAAACATAACTGCGGCAGTGGAGCAGGTGTTCCGGCTTCTGGACGGATAGAAAAACAGACCTCTGTGTCTTTACAGGGGTCTGTCTCCGCTTTCTTCTACACTCCCAGCATCGCCTTCAGCTCTTCTTTAGACTTTGCTCCCACTTCTGATTTGACTTTCTGTCCATCCTTGAATACCATAAGCGTCGGTATCGACATGACGCGGAATTCTTTTGCCAGTTCCATCTGTTCGTCGACATTGATTTTACAGATTTTCGCGTCCTTGACTTCTCCAGCCAGCTCTTCGACAATCGGCAGGACCATCTGGCACGGTCCGCACCACTCAGCCCAGAAATCGACCAGTACCGGTACATCCGCTTCTAACACCTCTTGTTTAAAATTGTCCTTCGTTACATGTATTGCTGCCATAATATTACTTCCTTTCTATCGATAATCTTATTTTGTTTTGTTGTTGTCTTTATTATACACCATCTGAGCCTCATTTCTGTGATTTGGTCACAATTATCTGCTGATAAAAATGATTGGCGCATCCAATCACTTCCTCTGGAAATCCTATCCTTTCAAGAAGCCTTATGGCATTCGTGTTTTTGCTGACCCCGCTGTGAATCTTATAATCGAATATGACATCTTCCGCCTCCGGCTGCTCGCTGAAGTAATAGTTGTCATAGCCGCTGTCCTTCAGCATATCCAGCAGTTCCAGGTCATGCGTAGCCACGAGGACGATGCAGTTCTTATCCTGCAGATACCGGAGGATGGACGCCGACGCGGCCAGACGCTCATCGGTATTCGTCCCACGCAGTATCTCGTCAATGGCGCAGAATACGGGCAGCCTGCCATCCGTACTTAGAGCTGTCCTCTTCAGCGACTTGATTTCACGTATATAGTAGCTTTCCCCTGCCATCAGGTTGTCCCTCACGGCCATGGAAGACTTTACATAGGTCGGAGGAAGCACAAATCTCCGGGCCGTACATGTATGGATTGTCTGAGCAAATATCTCGTTGATTGCTGCCGCTTTGATAAACGTCGACTTTCCTGATGCATTGGAGCCTGTGATGATGGTATTTTTGTGCAGCCTGACACTGTTGTATACAGGATTGTCGATAAGCGGATGATAGATGTCCTCCATCTCTATGGACAGCTCTTCATGGAAATCCGGTAGACAGTAGGCCGGAAGGCTCTTTCGGAATGATGCGATGGATATGAGCATATCCAGTTCTCCGACCAGCTCATACAGCCAGATAAACGTATCTATCCTCTCCTCTATCTCCCGGATTATCTTATTATACATCGTACAGTCAAGGAGGAATGCTCCCGTTATATATGTCGCCGCCACTTCCATGAAATCGCCGGTCGCCGATGCCCTCTTTCTACCGAGCAGATATGAGAATTTCTTTTCAGAATCTTTCAAATCGGCGGCAATATGGTAGAATTCCTTAAACTCTTCTCCAAACTCGCCTGCCCTGCTTCCGGTCAGCTTCCGCATTACCTGCATCAGGCCATATATCCCTTCTATCACTTCCAGCTGTGTATCATATTCTCCCTTCATCAATCCATGGATGACAATATTGATAAGAAACAGACAGAATGTGGCAATAAGTATCCATTTTGTGCGAAGGACAAGGCAAAGCAGCAGACTTGCCAGGATTGCAGCCTGCATTACTCTGTAGAACGTAACACGGCTCATTTTAAATGCATCTATATTATTAAAAAATGAAGGCAGATAATAGTAGCTCGGCCGCTTACCTATCTTGTAGAGCTCAAACTGTATCTCTTCACGTTCCTTTGGATTCTCTTCGAAGTAGGACATCCTGCGTTCATATTTGGAGAACTTTTCCTCATCCTGCGATAAGATTCTAAGTGATGCATACAAATACTGCTCGCCTGCAAAAGAGCATGTTGCATTTAACCGCTGGAACACTTCGGACATGTCAAGATCATTCCATGTCTCATCGTCAACAAGCCCGTCTGTATCTTTGTGCTCAGCCTCTGCAAAATACTGGCCGGTGAGCTGAAAATCCATCTCTTTCCTATCCGGCTTTTTCCCATACTGCTTCCGTATAGAATCCCGCACCCTTTTTTGGCCGGCGTATCTTGACCAGACCGCAATGATAAAAATAGAAACTATCGCTCCTGCGACAAGGGCCAGTGTATACACATCCATAATTTGACTCTCCTTCTTACATCATGTCAATCGTATCACTGTATTAGTTCTTTAATACAGTTTATCATCGTCTTTACGGAAAGTCAACAGACGTATAACGGAATACGTACTTTTATCCGGGCCCCTCCCGACTCCGCACAGTTGCCCGTCTGCAACGTGCCTCCCTGCTGCCGTATAAAGCTGTCGGCTATATAGAGCCCCATACCATAATGGCCTCTTCTGTGCCTGCTTCTGTCTCCCTGGAAGAACTGGTCCGGTGCGGCTTTAAGCTCCTCCCGGGTAAATCCGGGACCATTGTCGGTGACGACTGTTTCCAGCCATTCCCCGGACTCCTCCCGCTTTACACAGGCATCGATGCAGATACAGCCGTTTACCGGCGTGTATTCTACCGCATTGGCAAGTATGTTCATAAATGCACGGTACAGCTTTTCCTCCTGGACCAGCACATCTGCTCCCTCGGCCTCGATATTGGTATTTACTTTAATCTTTTTACCGATTCCGAGATTTTCCGTCTTTTCTGCAAGCTGTCTTATGAAAGCCTCTGCGCTCAGCCTTTTCTTTTCCTCCTGGGTTTCTCCTTTGGAGCGCAGCGTCTCCTGCAGTGCGACGAGATAGTCCTCGATCTCTTTCACGCTATCTGTCACGTACCGGTTGTATTCCTTAACTTCAGCATCACATGCCGTCTCATGAATCAGTTCTGCATTGCCCCTGATGACAGTAAGAGGTGTCTTGATATCATGTGCAAGTGCCGCTACCTGCTCCTTTTTGACCTCCTCTGACTTCCACTGTTCTTCCAGTGATCTCTTAAGCGCTTCCTTCATCTTGAACAGCGATTCCAGCACATCGTCAATCTCCCGGATATCCGAGTATTCTCTGGCAAATTCCAGATTGCTCTCCTTGATTCTGTCCGTGGCCTCATTGAGCACCTTAAGCCGTCTTGACAGATATCTGCCGAAGCTTCTTGCCGTCCATGCCGTCTGCAGCAAGAACACTGCGAGTATGGCCGCACAGAACATCCATTCCGCATTCGGCAGCCGTTCCCGAAGTGCAGGATCTGCGAATTGTGCAAGAATGTCATAACGGACGATACATACCTCCCCTCCTTCTCTCTCGATAAACCGGTAAAAGGTCTTGAAGCCAGGCTGTGTATCGCCGCTTTCCTTACACTTCCACGCCTTTTTCTGCTCTTCTTCTCCATAATTGCCGTACAGGTAGTTCCCCCGTGCATCATAGACTCCATATCCGGCTCCATCCGGAATGATGTCTTGCTCCACCCGGCCGGCCTCCTTTATAGCCCCTGTCGCTGCCTCCAGCCCGTTCAGCGTATATACCGCCGGCAGCAGGAACCCTGTGTTGATCATGATATTCAGAGCTATATATGCGATGGCAGCCAGAAACGCACACTGCCCGAGAAACACTGCGAGGTAAGTAATAAATATCGTGTAGATTCTTTTCTTTCTTTTTATTTCCATCGGTATCCTATCCCCCACACGGTTTCAATCGGGGCCGCTCCCAATGCCTGGCATTTTGACCTGATATTCTTAATATGTTCTGTTATCGCCGTGCTGTCGCTTTCTTTTTCATAACCAAATACATGCTCATAGATACGTTCTTTGGAAAACACCTGTCCCTGGTGCAGAGCCAGATATTCACAGATGGCATATTCGCTCTTCGTAAGCGGTATCTCCCGGCCCTCATACAGTGCTTTCTTTTCCTGCAGCAGAAACTGCATTCCTGCGACGGTGAGCAGATGCCGCTTCTTCCGGCCTTCTCTGCGCAGATGCGCCTGCACCCTTGCACGCAGCTCACCGATGCCGAACGGCTTGGTAATATAATCATCTGCCCCGATGCCAAGGCCTTTCATGACATCCGCCTCGTCCGTCCTGGCTGTCAGAAAGAGGATGGGACAGTCGGTACTGCTCCTTACTTTTTCGCACAGCGTATAACCGTCAAGTCCCGGCATCATCACATCCAGCAGTATGAGGCTGTACTGTGGCAGTGAAAGCTTCAGAACTTCCCGGGAATCAGCCACGGTATCCACCACATATCCATCCTTTTCCAACGCATTTCTTATAAGCATAAGGATATTCTTTTCATCATCCACTGCAAGAATCCTTTCCATCGCTATTCTTCACACTGCCTTCCTTCATAATAGTGAAACCAGAGAAAGATTCCAGCCGTAATAAGGACTGCCACAGCCGCGCATACTGCCAGCTCCGCCGGCAGAGCCCCTGACACGTGGTTCCATCTGTTCTGGTCTCCTCCTTCATATAATAGCAGATAGCTGCTCCATCTGCCACTCCAGGCGAAGGGGACAAACGGCCAGCAGCCGTCCCCAAGCCCGGTCAGCATGAGTGCAGCCAGGACAGCTCCGATAATGCCCGCTGCCACTGTGGCAGCTTTGGCATACCTGAGGCTTAAGAACAGATAGAATGTATACAGTACCGTCTGTCCGAGCCATAGCAGAAGGGCAATCAGAAAGTAGCGATGCGAGGGATAAGGGCTCCGCCCTATCATCTGCGTATACCCCGCGGCAAATCCAAGGACGGCAATTACGCCGGCCGCAAGGGAACAGAGATTCAGCGCTAGCCATTTTCCGAGAAAAGCGTGGCGCTTCTTCCTGCACAGAATCAGAAACGTCTGCATCTTCCCTTCTTCTTCCAGCTCTACCGACATGGAGCAGGCGAGCGCGGACAGAAATGGGTATGCGACGGCAAGGGCTTCTACATATGCCTGTACCCTGGCCGCCGCGCTCCACGGGGCAAATGTATAATAGAAGAGGAAGGCGGCTGCCCCTGCACATGGTACGAGAACATGGATCCACAAAAGCTTCGTATGCCGCATCTTGATGAACTCGCTGCTGGTGGAGTGTATCAGTTCCCTCATATCGTCTCACCTCCCCTTTTTCCATACCATCTCCTGGCGGCTGCCCATAGGATGGCGAGCCAGGCCAGGCAGACAAGCATACCAATCGGAACCGCTTTCATATCCATCAGCTCCGGGGAATATGTGAGGCTGCCGTTCTCCGCTATAAGGCCGTTCGGCAATACTTGAATCAGGGGGCACATCAGCCTTGCCGTCACGGAATACGGATTGATAAGCCAGCAGCTTCCGAGCGAGGCGACGATAGTGCCATATAGATTCAGCGCCAGATTGGCAAGCAGCGTCGAATACAGGCCGAACCTCTCGTTTGCCCAGAGGCAGAGCGGTATCTGCCATATGCAGCCTATCGACATGACCACCACGGCGGCCGCTCCCTGCACAAGCGTTATATCCGCCAGCATCGTCACTCCCGCCACATGCTCTGATACGATGGCCGCCACCGCTGTAAGCAGAGATAGAATAATATTTCCAAGTATTGCTGATCGTATACAGAAGATTACTTTTGCATCCCAAACGCGCCTTAAGTCTACCGGAAGAGCTACGACCGCACGGTTGTGCAGCTTCTTGTCTGCCCGTGAGGCCATGCAGCACACGATTGACACCATGCCCGGAAGAAGCGTCATATACCACCAGTTGTAGGAATCTATTGTTCCATAGCTGCTGGCGAGAAGAAATGCCATGGTTACCGCAATTGCCGGCATGACAATGTATAGTCTTGAATATAACGTATGCCTGTGCTTCCATTGCTCCGCGGGATAATACGTCTGAAAAAATGAACCCATCCTACCATTCCTCCTTCCGGTATCTGCCCGTAATCTTCATAAACTTCTCCTCCAGATGGCCCTTAGCGGGCATCCCTCCCTGGAACCCGAGTACACCGTCGGCCAGGATACCGATATAATCTGCCATCTGCTCTACCTCACTGAGAATATGGCTGGATAAGATGACGGTAATTCCCTGCTGCGGGAAGGACCGGATCATCTCCCTCAGTTCCTGTATTCCATACGGATCCAGCCCGTTTGCAGGCTCATCCAGTATGAGCAGTTTTGGATGATTCAGCAGCGCTGCCGCGATACCAAGGCGTTGCTTCATCCCAAGAGAAAAGTGACCGGCTCTTTTTCTTCCGGTATCCTTAAGATCTACGCAAAGCAGCACCTCCTCTATCCTATCTTCCGGAAGTCCAAGAATCTTCGTACGTACAAGCAGATTCTCCCTCGCGCTCAAGTTTCCATAAAGCGGAGGCGTCTCGATGAGAGCACCTGTCTCCTTGAGGTTCTCTCTGCTCCACGGCCTTCCGTCATACAATATCTCTCCAGAACCCGGGCGCATCATACCGGTAATCATCTTAAGAAGCGTAGACTTCCCCGCCCCGTTCGGTCCAAGAAGCCCATATACGCACCCCCGAGGCACCTGCAGCGATACATGCGACACCACCTGCTGCCCCTTAAAGCTCTTACATAAATCCTTCGTTTCCAACAATAAATGTTCCATCCTCAAATAACCTCCTTACGAGAATTAAGATATAAGACAAATCTAAGGAAATTATAAGGAAGAAACAAAAAAATGCATTTGGGTACACCATAAAAGCCAATTAGGGACGTAACCCTTTTGAAAAAGATCACGTCCCTAATTGACCAAATCTACTTCCCGAGGCGGCAGACCGCCCGCCCTTGTTTGACGTCCAGCATAAGTTCTGCCCGGCAGTCTGACACGTCGTACAGCTTAATTATCTCGTTCAGCTCACCGTCTTCCGGCCACAGTTCGGCGAAGATATCTCTGTGCTGCTTCAGCAGCTGCGGCTGGTAGCACCTTGTCTTGCTGTTCTCGTTGATGGCGCCGTAGTATACGTCGGCTTCCACGAGGTCCTGGAACATGTGGCTTCCGTAGGAGAGTTCGGGATGGTATCCGACTTCGCTGTATGCCACCTCGCAGATGGCGCAGAATTCACTGATGTTGGCATACACGACCGGTACCCCGAGCTCCGGGGATGAAGTACCGATGCGCCCCGGCACGAGGAGGAGCATCTTCTTCTCCTCTTCCTCAAAATGCTGGTTTATCTCGTCAATCTTACGGGCCACGCCGAACTTTTTCGCATACGGATATTCGTAATACTTCCGCGGGTCCACCCAGACGATGAGGTCCAGCTTCTCTGTCTTGGAGCGGCGCATGGATGTCCTGCGCACATCGAACAGGAATTCCTGCGCCTTATCTTCCGGGATATGTATCTCCTCCGATACGCTTGCCTGAAGCGGCCTGCACTGGAGCAGGTTCACTTTCCATTCCTCTTTCGCGTGGCTGTTGACGGCAAATTCCACGTCCACCGGCCTGCCGTACTCTTCTTCCAACATCTCAAGGATATGCTTCATCAGCTGGATGAAATCATCATTGTTCACCATCCCCTGGCAGTCTGCAAAATATACTTTCTTGTAGACGCCCCGCTGCGCAAGCATGTCCTCTGCATCGGTGTCATGGCTTAACACAAGCTTCTTCTGCCAACCCGGCAGCGCCTGGATTACTTCTTCCAGCCGCCGCGTACCAAGAGAATTTGTCTCATAATCCATCACATCCACTTTCCGCTGCGAATACTTATGCCGTTCCGCCACGGTAGTCCTTAAGTTCGCCTGCGCCCTGTCCAGGCATACAAGCCTCGGATAATCGCCGGGCGTACGCTCCACCGCCCGCGTGCCAAGCCCCATCACCATACGGAGCATTCCGGCATCCGGATTCATGTTCTCCATCCATTTGTACGGATTGTAGGAACAGCCCATCCCCGCTGCCACCGGCATATAGAATCCGTCGTACTTCTGCCCTTCCACCTTCTGGATGAGAAGCGCCATCTGCTCATCTGTATCGAGCAGCTTCCATCTTCTCCGGTACTCGATGGCGGACGGATTCATCGTGCTGGCATACACGCTCCGTATCGCATCCATCAGTTCCTCGAGACGTTCCTCCTCACTCCCCTGATTCATGCAGAAGGTAGATTCATATTTCCCCGAAAATGCATTGCCAAATCCATCCTCGAGAAAGCTGCTGGACCGTACGATAACCGGAGTGTCTCCGTAATGCCGGACCACCTTCCTGAGCTCTTCCATCAACGCTTCGGAAAATGTGCCTCCGCTTAAGCGGGCACGCAGCTCATCCGCTCCCTTAAACCGCTCCTTCTCCTCCATATGGCGTCTGCGAAGTTCCATACAGTCATTATCCACAAGATACTGGTAGAACACGTCCGAACCCACAAAAAATGAATCGTGGGGCTCGATATGCTCCATATACTGTGGCGTCCGAACCGCAATCAGCTTCCTCGCAAGGAGAAGGCCGCACGCCTTGCCTCCGATCCTCCCGCTACCGATGCTGCGCTCCTTGACGCGGCAGTAATCCTCCGGCGTAAAGTGTTCTACGATCAGCCGCTCCATCCGCATGTCCGTCGTCATCAATTCATTGCATATATATTTGCTCTCCTTCGCCGTAAGGCTGTCCCTGTTCCTGATTTCTTCCCAGTTCACTATCCACGCCTCCCTTTTCTCCTGCACCTGGCCGTCCGAGATGCTCCTGCCGCCTATTCTGCAGCCTCCGCATCAAGATAGCCAAATGCCTATACTTCTTATACAAATATAAGTATTTGCTTCTATCATAACATTTTACCTATAATGAAGGCAAGAAAACAAAGGCCTTTAAGGAGGAACGCACATGATTGATACATCAGCCAATACCACATCCCTGGAGCAGCTGAAGGACGCTTACGAGGACGCCAGGGGAAAGCATTTAAAACTAAATATGTCCCGCGGAAAGCCTGCCCCATCCCAGCTTGACCTGAGCAACGCGCTCCTGGGAGCTCTGGACAGCTACATCACGGAAGACGGGACAGATGCAAGAAACTACGGAATCCTGGACGGCATCCCGGAATGCAGGCGATTATTCGCAGACCTGCTTGACCTCAATCCGGACAGGATGATCATCGGAGGCAACTCAAGCCTGAGCCTCATGTTCGACACGGCTGCCGCTTTGAGTCTCTTCGGTACAGGGGGGAACCGCCCGTGGCAGCACTATAGATACGCAGGGACTCCAGTCAAGTTCCTCTGCCCGTCACCTGGATACGACCGCCATTTCAGAATATGTGAAGAACTGGGCATCGAGATGATACCGATACCGCTTAATGAAGAAGGGCCGGATATGGATCTTGTCACAACGCTTGTCAGGCAGGATCCTCTTATCAAAGGCATCTGGTGCGTACCGCTTCATTCCAATCCCGGGGGCGTCTGCTACAGCAGCCGGGTGGTAGAGCAGCTTGCTTCCATGGAAACAGCAGCACGTGACTTCCGAATCTTCTGGGACAATGCATACGGCATCCACCATATATATGAAGAGGTTCCGCTTAAGAATATTCTGGATGCGTGTGAGAGGCACGGACATCCAGAGCGGGCTTACTACTTCTTCTCCACCTCCAAGATTACGTTTCCCGGCGCCGGTGTCGCACTCATCGCCTCCGGTCCTGGCAACATCAAGGAGCTCAAAGGGCACATGTCCGCACAAATTATAAGCTACGACAAGCTGAACCAGCTGCGGCACGTACGGCACTTCAAGACACCGGAAAATATCCGGGCACATATGGCCATGCTGGCAGATGAACTCCGCCCCAAGTTCGATCTCGTACTCTCCAAACTGGAGACAGAACTTAAGGGCACCGGATTTGCATCCTGGAGCCGTCCAAAAGGAGGATACTTCATCTCGCTCGACACACGGCCCGGCTGCGCAAAACGGACGGTGGCCCTCGCAAAAGATGCAGGAGTCGTGCTGACAGATGCAGGAGCGACGTACCCTTACGGCAGAGATGAAAAAGACAGCAATATCCGCATCGCTCCATCTTATCCGACACTGGAAGAACTGGCCGCCGCCATGGATATCTTTATCTTATGTATTAAAATTGCAGCACTGGAAACGAATAACAGCAAATAAATCAAAAAAGGAGAACGGCAGTTATGAATCACATATACAATCCATATGACAATGTATTAAAAGTAGTATCTGAAGCAGCTAATATCTTAGGTTATACGGACAGCGACATCGAGGCGCTGAAATATCCGGAGCGGGAACTGAAAGTGGCCATTCCGGTCCGGATGGATGACGGCAGCACGAAAGTATTCGAGGGATACCGCATACAGCACTCCACGTCAAGAGGGCCGGCCAAAGGAGGAATCCGTTTCCATCCTGACGTCAATCTGGACGAAGTCAAGGCGCTTGCCGCCTGGATGACCTTCAAGTGCGCGGTCGTGAATATCCCTTACGGCGGCGGCAAAGGCGGCGTCGTATGCGACCCGAACAAGCTGTCCGAAGATGAGATCCGTGCCATCACAAGACGGTTTACGGCGGCAATCGCCCCGCTTATCGGCCCCGAGCAGGATATCCCGGCTCCTGACGTCGGAACGAACGCGGCTGTCATGGGCTGGATGATGGACACTTACAGCATGCTGAAAGGCCACTGTGTACACGGTGTCGTGACAGGCAAGCCGATCGAGCTCGGCGGGGCACTTGGCCGAAGCGAGGCAACCGGACGCGGCGTCATGTTCACGACAAAGAATGTGTTGAAGAAGCTGGACATAGATCCGAAAAACACGACGGTCGCCATCCAGGGTATGGGAAATGTAGGAAGCATCACAGCGAAGCTGCTCCACAGGGAAGGAATGAAGGTCGTGGCAGTCAGTGACGTATCCGGCGGCATCTACAAAGAGAGCGGCCTGAATATACCGGAAATCCTGGATTACCTGTCACAGAACAGGAAGAACCTGCTCACCGGATATGAGGAGGAGGGCATGGCACGCATCAGCAACGCAGAGCTGCTGGAACTGGATGTGAAGGTCCTCATTCCCGCCGCCCTTGAGAATCAGATAAATGACTCCAATGCGGAGCGCATCCGCGCCGATATCATCGTCGAAGCAGCCAACGGTCCAATCGCCTCCGAGGCCGATGACATCCTGGCGGAAAAAGGTGTCCTTGTCGTACCGGACATTCTGGCAAATGCCGGCGGTGTCGTCGTATCTTACTTCGAGTGGGTACAGAACATCCAGTCTGTAAGCTGGACCGAAGAGACGGTTAATGAAAAACTTAAGAATATCATGGATCCTGCTTTTGAAGCCGTATGGGATATCGCCCATAAGAATAAAGGGACGCTCCGTACCGGTGCCTACCTTATCGCGGTCAAACGCGTCGTAGAAGCTAAGAAAGCGAGAGCAATCTGGCCTTAAAGATTCTCTTTCCAGCAAGGAAGCAGCACAATGTACGCCTTCTATTTCGCGTACATTGTGTTGCTTTCATCCGTAAGCAAAGTTATAATATTATAATAGCAAGGTCAACAGGCCGTAACTTTTGTGACCGATACCATATATTCAACAGGATAACCGGAGGAATCTAAACATGTTCAATTCCATGCATTACGTATATGAAGTGTATAAAGAACGCAGCTTTTCCAAAGCTGCGGCCAATCTCTACATAAGCCAGCCGTCCTTAAGCGCCGCCGTCAAAAAGGTGGAGGAGAAGATCGGCGCCCCTATCTTCGACAGAAGCGTAAGCCCGATAAAGCTCACCGACTGCGGGCGCCATTACATAAAAGCCGTAGAAGAGATCATGGATATCCAGAACCAGTTTGAAACCTATATGACTGACATGAACGAGCTTAAGACCGGGCAGGTTGCCATAGGCGGCAGCAATCTGTTCGCTTCTTACATACTGCCTCCGATTATCACGAAGTTTACCCAGAAGTATCCTCTCGTAAAGGTCCACCTCATAGAAGACAACACGCCGCAGCTCATCGACCAGCTCTTCCACGGCTCACTGGATCTTGTGATAGACAACTCTTCTTTCCCTGATACGATCTACCAGCATCATCTCTATACGAAAGAGACGCTTCTCCTTGCCGTTCCGAAGGCATTCCCTTCCAATGAGATGGCCTCCGGATTCCGGCTTACGATAGAAGACATTCTGGCTGACCGGCATCTGAAAGAGGAGACACCGTGCGTCCCCCTTGCCTCCTTTAAAGAAGAGCCTTTTATCTTCCTGCGCTCCGGCAATGACACCCGCTCCCGGGCGGATAAGATCTGCCAGGCACAGTCCTTTACTCCGAATATCATACTGAAGCTTGACCAGCAGGTCACTGCGTTCAACGTATGCTGCTATGGGATGGGCGTCACTTTCGTGAGCGATTCTCTCCTGAAGCACATGCCGAACGAAAGAGACTGCTTCTACTACAAAGTCCATGGCGGCCACACAGGGCGCAATATTTATTTTTACCATAAGCAGACAAAATACGTGACAAGGGCGATGGAAGAATTTCTGAAAGTTGCCCGGGAGCAATCGGAAGAGCTCATGCAGATACGATATAATTCATAATATCAAAAACAACCCTCCGGGATGGCAAGTCGTATCTTACCATCCCGGAGGGTTTCACACATCATTTCATATACAAGATTTGGAAACTCTAACAGTTCTTTTTCGCTTTTTTTCTTTCTCTTTAAGCCTGCAGACCGCCCGGCTCCTGTCTGTCAACGGATCCACTGATCCTCATCGGAGTATGGAATGATCGGCAGATTGATATAGGAATTGTGGATGCTGTCCACAAATATCTTATATTCAATATCCTGGCTGTTCGGCAGCTGTACCATCCAGTGGTACGGATTCGCATCGTAGTTTTTCACTTCCACCTCTATACGATGGCCTTTTCTGAAGACGTTGGACGTATTCATGACCTCTATCGTATATTCGTTGATCTCACCTGGAACGACCGGAACCTTCCTCGTATGGTCATTGTTGAACTCCCACGGCTTTAGCTCTTTCTTTTCCAGACCTCTGTGAGAGGCCCGCAGGTTCCCTGTAACGAGATTCAGCGGACGTCCCTCGCCTTCCGGCGGAACATCATTCAGCATGATGGTGAAATTGGCATCTGTCTTGTCGATGGCACACATGAGGTGCATGACAATCGGGCCGGTCACTTCTACGTCTTCTTCCAGCACAGGCGTGCTAAATACGACGTTCGGCACTGCATAAGTCTCGTTAGATCCGCCTTCATACGGGCTCTTATGGTTGAGGATAGTCGGCTGTACATGCTCATCCTTTTCCTTCTCTGTGGAGAGCAGCCCTCCGTCCCTTAAGTAGTATTTCGTCCACTGCGTACGAGCCAGCGGCCATTCATGTTCATAGCGGAACTTGTTGATGCCTCTTACGAGCAGCTTCATCGGTGGCTCATCCATGACTCCGGTGTCGATGCCCTTGAGCCAGTAATCATACCAGCGCAGGTATTCCGGCGTCATAATCCGGTGCGGCAGATGCAGGGCATCATGCTCTTCCGGAGCGGCAAGCTTCCTCGGTACGGACATGTCGCCGTGTGTGAACAGGAAGAACGGACCCTGAGAGAATCTTCCAAGCTCATAATATTCAGAGATCAGGTACATCGGCACTTTGATATCCTCCGGATGGCTCTGGATAGAGCGTTCCTTCCAGAAATCACTGTCATCATCGTGCAGCAGCATATCGAAGAAATATGTCTGGTTCCGCGGCGGCCAGCAGCTCAATATGCCGGAGTAGAGCGCACTGTGGCTGATGTCCGGATCGGACAGCCTCTTTTCAATGCGCGCTTTCAATTCTTCCGTCGTATAGGTGCGCTCCGCCGTTGACATAGCGTTTACGTCCGGGCAGAAATCCGTGTACATAAAAGAACGGTTCACAAATACTCCGCCCGGATAGTTATGGTGATACATGTTGTCTACGACTTCTACCATCATGATAGCCTTCAGGTGCGGCGGCTGGAGGGCCGCCACTACCGGCTGCAGTATCGAGAAGTATGAGATGCCTATCATACCTATGTTTCCATTACAGTAAGGAAGCTCTGCCACCCATTCGATGACATCATAGCAGTCTTCCTGCTCCTGTCTTCCGTAGAGGCCGTCCCATGCCCCCTCGGATTTGCCGATTCCTCTCGGATCCGGCACCGCTACGATATAGCCATGCTTCACATACTCGTATATATCTCCCGCTTCTATCGTATGATCAAATAATACGGTCTTGAACTGCATCGAGATACGGTCCATCGTCTGGATGGATTTCCCATATGCGGAAAATGCCACGAGCCCCGGGAACTTGATGTCCTCATCTGTGTCAGGACGGTAGATGTCCACCGCAAGCGTTATGCCGTCCCTGACCTGCATGCGCACATCTTCTTCCTTGATGACATCATACATGCGCGGCGTCATCTTCTCGATACCGTCCATGTACCGTTCATCCCAATATCTTGGCTTTTCGTCCAGACCGACGATTTCTAATTTTTCTTTATTTTCCATTGTGTCCTCCTACTCTATTCCACCCAGTTTTTCTCACCATTTACAATCGGAAGCTCAATCCATGAAGCGGCATCGCCGTCTACATGAATCTCAAAGTTCACTTCCCTTGCAAGTGGATGCGGTCCTGCCACACGTCCGGATGTATACAGCCTAGGCAGGCTGGCCATTTCATTAAAGTCAAAATACTGCTGGTCCATCGTCTTGAATTCCACCTCGATCTGATGCCCTTTCTTGAACAGGTTATCGACAGGTGCCAGTTCAAAGATATAGTCATATACTTTTCCAGGCTCTACGGGCACATTCTTCGTATGGTCGTTCTTCGGCCTGTGCTCCGTACCGGACGGATCCAGCTCTCTGTGAGAGCATTTCAGATATCCACAGGAGAGGAGCGTACGGTATCCTGTCTCCGAATCCTTATCCCACAGCTTCATAGCCAGGTGGGCATCGTCCGTGTCAATAGCAGCCTGTATGCAGCCCGTAACCGGCCCGCACAGCTCTATCTCCTCTTGAAGAGGTGCAGACGTATATGTCAGCGCAGGTACATCTTCAGGCATCTGGGACAGACGTGTCGGCGGTATATGCCTGATTTCGTCCGGTGCAGTGCTGCCCGTCTCTTTTTCTTCCGTCAGGCGGCTTTCTTTCCTGAAATACATCTTCTTATATTCCGTATCTGCCGCCGGCCACTGCGTATCATAACGGTACTTGTTCTCACCCATGACAAGCAGCTTCATCGGAGGTTCATCCATGATGCCGTTCTCGATGCCCTTGAGCCAGTAGTCATACCACCTGAGCTGTTCTGCCACTGGCTTCTCATACGGGGATGTCTTGGCAGATGCAGGGTCTATCATCATAAGCTTCTTCGGCACTTCGTCATCAATCTTATTATAGATGTCATAGGCAGATATGGTCGTATGTCCATACTCATAGTAGAGCCCTACGATATAGGAAGGTATCGTCACCTTGCGGTCCTTGAAGCTTCTTCTGTCCCACCACTCTCCGCTGTATGGATGGAGCATGACATCAATGTTCCATGTGTAGTGTCTCGGCGGGAAGCTGTCGAGCCCTCTGTAATAGTAAGAATTGGTTGCAATCTCCGGCTGTCTTCTCGCTTCCGCAAGCATCTCCTTCAGATCTTCCGGGCTGTTTTCCATCTCAGCTTCTGATATCGTGTTCGTATGCGGAATATAGCTGCAGAGCGGATAGTTGATATCGCTTAGTATACCGCCCGGATAGCAGTCAAGGTACATGTCATCGATGACGTCCACGGGCATGATTGCTTTCAGGTAAGGCGGGTTCATCGCTGCAACAAGGGGCTGGATCTTCCCTGCATAGCCGCATCCGATCATGCCGACGCTGCCATCTGACAGATAATGTCCGGCCCACCGGATAACCTCACAGCAGTCAATCTGGTCCTGCCTGCTTAAGACGCCGGTCCATACGCCTTCCGAATTCTGGATTCCCCTCGGGTTCACTACGACCACGGTATATCCCCGGGATGCAAAGAAGTCAATGCCCCCGACCTCGATTCCCTGCTCATACATGAATTTTCCAAGCTGAATCGGATCCCTTCTTCTCCCTGCTTCCTGGGCTGCCTTGCCAAATGGGGAAAAGCCCACCAGCACCGGATGCTTCTCTTTGTCATCCGGCCTGTAAACGTCACAGTAGAGGCGGACATCATCTTTCATCACAATCGGACGGTCTCTTTCCACCCTGATTTCATATTCTGGTTCTCTTATAATTTGACTGTTCACGTTTTACCTCCAATCACATCACCTTATTGAACCTCAGCAGCTCAATAAGCATTTATTATTTGTTCTCTGCCAAGGTTATTCTACACTTTCCCCTTCGGGGCAATGTCAAGACCTAAACGTTCAGCAGCAGATACAGATTTTCCGCAGTCTGCCTCACATCTTCGAAGCTTCCAAAAAGCGGTGAAAACGCTATTCTCACCTGATTGTTCCAGGTCGCCTCAACGCCAGATTCTCTTTTATCCATAACTGCGGCGCGTAGCCGGTCCGTCATCTGAGAGCCGCTGTCGAGAAATTCCGTAATCTCTTCAGAGGCCGCATGCAGAATCGTCACATGTCCGCCTCTTCTTGCCTCCTCGCGGGGAGTAAGTATGCTGACACCGCAGGCCGACAGCATAGTGTCCACAAGATCCATAAAATATCCGGTCATGGCCAGAGACTTTTCCCGGATTGCGTCTATGCCTGCCTCGTTTATCATATCCAGAGCTCCTTCAAGAGGGGCCATGTTCAGGATAAGCGGAGACCCGTGCTGCCACCCTCCTGCGCCTGTCTCTGCCTCAAAATAAGGGAGCTTCTGGAACTGGCGGCTCTTCACATAGCCGTGCCAGCCGGGCATCGCAACAGGGATGTCAAAGTTCTTTTCATGGATATAGATGGTAGCGGGACATCCAAGCCCTCCGTTCAGGTATTTGTAATTGCACCACACGGCGAAGTCTACGCCCCAGTCATGAAGCTTATGCGGTACGACGCCTGCAGAATGGCTCAGGTCGAAGCCTGCCGGTATGCCTCTTTCTGCAGCTGCCTTTGCCAGACGTTCTACATCAAGCAGCTGTCCGGTCGAATGTACGACGGAAGGGAGGAATACAAGCGCCGTCTCCTCCGTCATATGGGCGATCAGCTCATCCTCATCCAGGATGGGGCTGCTTCCTCCCGCAAGTACGAGGGCGTCATCGGAATCGATTCCCTTGAGCCTTATCTGTGCCTCTACCGCATATCTGTCAGAAGAAAATATCTGGCTGTCGCACAGGAGCTTCTTCCGATTTCCTGCGGGACGGTAAAATGCGGCGAGCACGCTATGGATGTTCGTGGTTGTCGTCCCGTTTATGATAAGCTCCTTATCTGCTGCTCCCACGATTCCTTCTTCCATGGCGGCGATCCGCTCCGGATAATAGAACCATGGAATCTTACCGCAGAACCATCCGGCTACAAGCTGGTTCTTCCACTCATCCGCCACCCGCATCAGCGTCTCTTCCGAACGGTGGGACATAGGTCCCAGGCCGTTCGCTTCGTAATACAGATGGTCCGGAAGGTAAAATTCTTTTTTATACGTGCTCAACTTGTCTTCTGCATCCATGACGGCTGCATATTCTCTGCTTGTTATTTCTGCCATCTTATAACCTCCCAGGCATCGTGCCATCTCTGATATGTTTTATTCCTCTTCCCAGCTGACCTCTACCTTCACCTTTCCTGATTTATAACGCACTACCATAAATACAAAGGTCAGTACAAGAAGTATGATATTGCCGATGATGATTTCCGGCGTATTGTCTTCAATCAGCAAGTAATTCTGGAAGACAAGCAGCGCTCCGCACAAGTAGCAGATCACTTTCAGGGCTACGTTGGATATCTTGAACGTAGACTTCGCCCACGCGTCAGGAAGCAGCTTCGGCAGCCGTGCGGTTGCCACTACGACAAGGAACGTGGTGATATTCATAAGTATCATGGACATGTTGGCAATGCGGTCGATGTCAAGTCCCGCCACAACCGGGATGAGGCCTACGATGTAGAACAGTATGAGCAGATAATGTGGCGTGCCGTACTTATCGTTGATCTTACCAAGCTTTTTCGGAAACCATCCGTCAACACACGCCTGGAGCACCGGCTTCGTCACCCAGCCGAAGGTGGCATTCAGCGTCGTAGACAGTGCAAGAAGCGCTCCGCCCGTTACAAAGAACACGTACAGGGCTTTCGGGAGAAATGCGCCTGCTGCTACGCTTAATGGCTGATACATGACTTCTTCCACCGGGAGCACGCCTGCTGCTACGAAACCGATGACAGCATAGAGTGCCGTGACGATCAGGGTCGAAAGCACGATTGCAAACGGTACGTCCTTCGTAGGATTCTTACATTCACCGGAGAAATTGACAAGGTTTCCGCCGCCGGTGGTGGCAAACGATGTAAATATCGCCGCCATGGCGAAGCCTTTCCAGCCGCCCATGAAGAGCGGAGGCTCAACGCTTGTAAAATATCCGGGCTCTACATTGAACACGCCTACCGCTGCAAATACTGCAAGCGCGGCCGCCAGGATGATAACAAGTATATTCTGGATAAACGCGGCGTCTTTTACGCCGAACAGATTGATGACAAAGAACAAGGTCAGCGCGGCTACAGCCAGCGGCACTCTCGGAATCCCGGGTACGAGTGCCAGCAGATAGTCCGCAAGGGACAGGGCATACATTCCGATAGATATGTTGCCGACGATATAGATAATTATGTAAAAACCTGAGAAACGTTCACCGAGCAGCAGGCTCGCCATCGTATACTGGCCGCCCCTTAAGCGGACCGCACTTCCGGCAAAGATGCTTGGTATCGTCACCGCCAGTGAAAACAAGGCTCCAAACAGGAACGCGAATACTACAGAGCGCCCCGTAAATCCGATGGCTACGCCGGTCAGTGAAAACACGCCGGAGCCGATGATCTGACCGAGGCCCATGGATATCAGTTCTTTTTTCCCCAATACACGCCGCAGCTTTTTGGTCGTATATTCTTCCGTTACATTTGCCGTTGCTTCGTTCGAATTACCCATAAAATTACCCTCCTTCTCTCTCTATCCTTCTACTCTTCTGTCATACATACCGCACGTACCGGCGAACCGTCCGCTTCCACGAGTTTCAGCGGCAGGAAGGAATATGTGGCCGCTTCCTTCGGCAGCTGATCCAGATTGCACAGGTACTCGACGATAAGGCAATCGTTCCCGAGCAGTGCCGTATGTGCGTCGTTTTTGATATTTTCCCGTTCGATATTCTCCAGAATCTCTGAAAACGTAGGATTCTCCAGCCGCTTTGCCGTTGAAAACCCATAAGCCGCATCCGCAGAGCTTCCGTCCGTCCCCACAATCTTAATCCCAAGCTCCACGAGCGCCAATGCCGCATCACCGCTTAAGTAAGGATGGCGGAAGAAATCCCATGTGCCGTAATATGACGCCCATCCGGTATTGAGGATTGCATAATCCACTTGCTTCAGTTCCTCTGCATGGGCCATGATATCTTCACGGGTGATTTCGTATATCTCTCCTCTATCGCTGAAATCCAGCACAATGCCTTTACCGATAAAGCGATCCACCGGAAAATCATTCAGATTCCTGCCCTCTTTGCTGATGTGGTACGGCGCGTCAATGTGGGTTGATGTATGCGTCCCCATCTTCATGAACTTGACATTGACCCCCTCCTCTTCCGTCGTAGCATAATCCTCTACGACCGGCACCTTGTCACAAGGGCACACCTGGGTGTTGTTGTTGATTTCCCTCGTCAAATCGATAAACTTCATCTTATATCCTCCTTTCTATCTGACAAATTCCTCTCCTCTTTTGTGGACCGGAATCTGTATCTCTGTTACAAATTCTTTTGGATCGTCTGTCGTAAAATCATCCATATGGAACTCCTCCCGTATGTTTCCCACAACCTTATATCCATTCTCCTCTATCCACGTAAGTATCGCTTCATAGGAGTCGATCACGCTCTCATGTTCACCCGTATGCAGAAGATATGCGACCTCCTCATATCCTTCCTGTCTCTTGTACTGTATCCTCTCCGTTTCGGGAAATGGAGCCAGTACCCTTTTCAGAATCTCCACCTGGATCTCATCACTTTTGTATACGGAATCGTAATAGATAGTGTATCTTTCGTTTCCAATCTTCGCCCTGCATTTGTTCAGATAGTCAAGCAGCTCCGCCCAGAGCGCCTCTTGTGTGGAATAGGTGCTGATAGATGCTTTCAGGCTCGCCACCTGCATCTTTTCGACCTTCTTGATTCCCACTTTGAAGGATGACAGTTCAATTCCTCCACCTTTATCCAGCTTCTTTTTCAGTAGTTCAATCGTCTGCTTCTTCTCATTCAGCTCTTGGATCTGCCTGTCAAACTCCAGCTGCTTCAGCTCCAGCACTCCCTTCAGCAGGGTATGGTCTTTATCAACCTCCTCTTTCATCAGATAAGTAATCTCTTTTAAAGAAAGCCCCATCTCCTTAAGCAGGAAGATTTCGTTCAGTACAGGTATCTGTGATGAAGTGTAATACCGGTAGCCTGTCACCTCATCTACATACTTGGGCCGCAGCAGCCCGAGCTCGTCATAATACCTGAGCGTCTTTCCCGAGATTCTGTAAATACTTGCCAACTGTCCAATCCGAAACATATCTTCGCCTCCTAGCGCCTGAATCATATGTTTAAATTGTCTGATCACATTGTAAAAGATTTCCCCAAGGGCAAAGTCAATACATTCTTACAATTTAAACTATAACCCTAAATTTTACGGTGTTTTTTAGTGCATATTGCACAATTAATTCATAGTATTTTTACTTATTCTTTCCAAAAAAAGAAATACATACTCGCTGTTCATTTTAATCTCTTATTGACTGTATGTCCTTATATAGTTACATTTTGTCTCTTAATAGTCAAATTGTGCATAATAAATATTTTCCAATTACTTGTAACATATTGTATTCTCGTGCGTCTAATGGGCATATCAAGTATACTTGTATTACATGCAGATGACAGATGCCACAGGGAAGGGGGAAGATCGTTGGACATAGATTTTGAAGAAATGTATAACCGATACTTTAAAGACGTATATCTCTTTGTGCTGACGCTGAGCAAAAACCCCGCGCTAGCGGAAGATATCACACAGGAAACATTCTTTAGAGCCTTAAAAGAAATCCGGCACTTCCAGGGCAGCTGTACTATGAAATCGTGGCTCTGCCAGATAGCTAAGAATCTATATATCTCACACTTGCGCAGACAGAAATACACGGTTGACAAAGAGATGCCCGTCCTGCCCTCTTCCGTGGACATCGAAGAGACATATCTGAAGAAAGAGGCTGCCCTTTCTATATACGGGGTGCTGCATACCTTGGACGAACCATACAAGGAAGTCTTTCTGCTGCGGACGCTCGGCGAACTCACATACCGGGAAATCGGAGATATCTTCTGCCACAGCGAAACATGGGCCAGAGTCACTTATCACAGGGCCAGACTTAAGATACGGGAACTGCTGGCGGACGAATAGAAGGGAGGATTATTATATGAGTAGATTACATTGTAATCTGATAAAAGATCTGCTGCCATTATATACCGATGACGTCTGCAGCGAGCAGACGAAGGTATCTGTCGAAGAACATCTTCGTACATGCGAAAGCTGCCGTGAAATGTACGAGACCATGCAGGAGAACCTGCCGGAAAGGTCTGAAATCACACTAGACCCGGAACTAAAGGATGATATTGCGTTTATCCGCAATGTGAAACGGCGCTTCACCCGCCGTCAGCTCGTCGTCATCTTCATACTGGTACCGATATTTGTCCTATTGCTCATACTGTCACCGTATATCCATGCTGAACTCTCAGCCATACATGCCGATGATATCAAGGTAACGGAACTGTATGAACTGTCGAACGGGGATATCTTTTGTACGATAGAGAGCAGCAAGGCCATATCATCATTATCTGCGGGAAATCTCATGTCTGGCGATAAAGATGAAGAGGGCAGGGAGTATTGCGACGGTGTGATAGCGGCCGGTTCTCCCTCCGCCCTGACGACAATGCTTGACAGCAGCAAGAAACGGTTTCCTGTATTAATCCGTTCCCAGAGCTTTATATTTACTACGGCAAAAAAAGTGGAATATGGAGGCGTGACAGTAGGAGGAAAAGACGTTGACAGCCACTGCCGCACTATAAAATACGAAGGCCCGTTCAACGAAGAGCTTGTCATCTGGAAGGAGGGCCAGACGCTAGAACCAGCGCCGGAGCGCATAGAAAAGATGCTTAAGGAGAGCAGCGTTCCCGATTATTTCCCCTCCGTTTCCACAGAACAGCTGAAAATCGGGGATGTGCTGGTTATCTATTAAATGGTAGTTTAGTGAAGTGGACGCCGATGGGGAGGTAGGGGACAGATGCTGTGATGCGTCCGGGAACTGCGACTATCACACAGATTCCTAAGCCTGTGGAATGTTCGCCGATAGCGGCTCTCACCCCACAAGCCAAGGAATCTGGTGAGGATTCTCCGTCCCTTCCGCTTAGACCTTCGCATCTGCCCCCTACCTCCCCATCGGCCATCTACTTTACTGGCACGGGCGAGGGTGGCTGTGTGACGCTACTTGCTAATGGAAGGGATTTGGCTATGTGAGCATAGTGATTAAGGGCTTGGCAAGTTGATAACCTTAGATGAAAATAATCGTCATGAAGAAGAGCCGGAATCAGGTACGGGGATGTTGATGGCATCCCCTGCCTGGTTCCGGCTCTTCTTGCAGCAACGGCGTGCACGCCTCTAAACAACGGCTAATTTGTTCTCTATGTTGCACATGTTAAGCTTGTTATATTTTATCATTCATCTCACGCAGCCAGCGGCCATCCACTGGCCAGTAACGCCACACAGCCGCCCTCGCCCTTGTTAAGTGAAGTAGATAGCGGGCGGGGAGCCGGGTGGGAGATGCGCAGGTGTAAGCGGAAGAGGCGGAGAATCCTTTCCGTAGCCCTTATCCTGCGGGATGTAAGCCACTATCGGCGCACATTCCGCAGGGTTAGGGATACGTGAAATAGTCAGAGCCTCGGACGCATCGGAGCAGATGCCGCCCGACTCCCAGTCCGCAGCCACTTTACGAACCCTTTACTTCTTACGCTTCTCCGACAGCAGTCCCATAAGCTCGTTCTCATTTTCAAATATCCTTGAGATACGGAATCTCTTCTGGATATTATAAGTCTCTCCGGAGAAGACATCCTCGAACAGTGCCTTCGGGTCTGCCACTTCTTTCATCCCTTCCCGCTCGACGCCTTCCGTCCTTACCTCTACCGTTCCGCTGAACAAGATGGAGCTGCCTTTTACCGTTGAGTATTCCACTTCTTTTACACGGTAGAAGATGAATTCATTCCCGGCCCTCGAACTATAAGTCGGGTAATAGATGTATACTTCACCGTCCACAAGAAAGATGCGGTAAGTTGAATTGATATAGATATCGTAAAATATCGACAGCATGACGATGAATATGGCAAATACGCATATTGTGAATATCGGGATGCTGTAAAAGAAATAATTTGACACTATGCCTGCAATAAGTATGGCTACGACGCTTACACTAAGCACTGTCATTAAAAACCCTCTGCGGACATCCATAAGAGTTCTTGTCTGTTTTAATTCCATAACTGGCCCTCCATTTCCCTTCCTGCCTTTGACTTCTATAACTATTATACATATTGAACATCAGCAGTTCAATAAGTTTACACGTCTTATTCTCCCACTATCGTAGAAAAATCCGACGCTCTACCATCTGCTCTTGCTTTCCCTGCTGTTCTCCACCGCACAGGATATGGCTTCATTGAATGTAGGATGTGCACGCATGGCATACATGAGCTGAGTGGACGTAAGCCCGTTGGCAATCGCCGTGGCAAGTTCTCCTATCATATCCGTAGCGCGCGGACACATCACCTGCGCCCCGAGCAGTACATCACTGTCGGCCGCAAACAGCACTTTGATAAATCCCTTCTCTTCTTTCGAGATGATTGCCTGGCCGTTCACGCTCATCGTATATCGTCCGCACCGCACCGGCACGCCCTTCTTTCTGGCCTCTTCCTCCGTTATTCCGACAGACGCAATCTCAGGATCCGTATACAGGCAGCTCGGTACGATAGAAATCGGCGTAAACAGGCAGCTTGGCACCATCTCGATGATAACCGACGGCTGTACGCCATTCATCCGCTCAACGACGTATGTCGCCTGGGCGGAAGCCACATGGGCAAGCTGTATGCCTCCGGTTACATCTCCCACCGCATAGACATCCGGCATGCTCGTCATGTAAAAGTCATCTACCACAATCTTTCCATTGTCAATCTTCACTGACACATCCGGATCAAACAGCCCTTCCGTATTGGCACTTCTTCCGACGGATACAAGAAGCGCATTCACCTCTATCTCCTGATTGCTTCCTTCGCACACGAACTGGCAGCTGATGTTGTCACCATGCTTCTCCACCCTTTCCAGTATGCTTTCCTTGTAGATACGTATCCCCCTGTGGGCCAGTATCTCCTCAAGTACATCTGAAAATTCCCGGTCCATATTAGGAAGGAGCCGGTCTGACACTTCCACTATAGTGACTTCGGTGCCAAGTGCGTTAAACACTGTAGCAAGTTCCAGTCCGATTACGCCTCCTCCGAGTATAAGAAGCTTCGCATACTGACTCTCATTTGCCGTCAGCAGTTCCTCGCTCGTCATGACGCCCGGCAGGTCGATGCCTGGCAGATCCACCATGTTCGCCTTCGCACCTGTGGCTATCAGAATATACTTTCCTTTATAGTATGCCGTATCGTTTCCATCTGATACAACGCGCACCCTGCGGTCACTCTGGATGACGGCCTTCCCTTTGATAAACCGGATCCCGGCCTGGGCAAATTCCCGTTCCAGTTCCGCCCTCATCTCTGCCGCAGACAGATCCTTATACTCATATATTTTCCGGAGGTCAAACCCTACTTCCCTGGCAGACAGTCCGAACCGCTCACATTCCCGCATCTCACGGAACAGGGATGCCGCATGTATGAGCGCCTTGGTCGGGATACATCCCCGGTTGATGCACGTACCCCCCAGTTCATCCTTATCAATCACAGCCACGGACATTCCAAGCTTCGCTGCTTTTTTTGCTGCCACATATCCGCCCGGCCCTGCACCGATTATCAATAAATCATAATATTGTTCCATATGTATCCCCCTCCTGTTATGGCCTATTCAATCTGCCAGTCTATCGGCTCCAGCCCATTTTCCTTCAGAAATTCATTCGTCCTGCTAAATGGCCTGCTGCCGAAGAATCCTCTGTATGCAGACAGAGGGCTCGGATGCGGCGCCTGCAGGATGAGATGCTTCGGGTTATGCAGCATCGCCTTCTTCCTCTGCGCCGGAGACCCCCACAGGATAAATACAATCGGACGGTCCTGGGCGTCCAGTGCCGTAATTGCGGCATCTGTAAACTGTTCCCATCCGATGTCCCTGTGAGAATTGGCCTGATGTGCCCGCACGGTCAGTACGGTATTCAGAAGCAGCACGCCCTGTCCGGCCCATTTCGTAAGACATCCGTGATTTGGAATCGTACAGCCGAGGTCATCGTGAAGCTCCTGATATATGTTCACAAGCGACGGGGGAACTTCCACCCCTTTCTTAACCGAAAAGCACAGGCCGTGGGCCTGCCCGTTATTGTGGTATGGATCCTGCCCGAGTATGACGACCTTCACATCCTTCAGCGGTGTAAGATGGAATGCGTTGAATACATCGTCCGCAGGCGGAAATATAAGCCTTGTCCTATATTCCTGATTCACCGTCTGAAACAGCTTCTTATAATAAGGCTTCTTAAACTCTCCCTGCAGTGCTTCAAGCCAGTCGTTATTAATTGCTGCCATTGTATGCTACCTCATTTCCTTATCATTTTATCCTACTGTACATTATTCCCTGCTGCCGGCACCGATGTGTCAGAGACGTACCGAGATACCTTTTCCCCTTAGATACTCTTTTACTTCCCTGATTTCCAGCTCTTTGTAATGGAACAAAGAGGCGGCCAGCGCGGCATCTGCCCGTCCGTCCGTAAGCGCCGTATAGAAGTCCTCCAACGTCCCCGCACCACCCGAGGCGATGACAGGTATGGACACTTCATCCGCAACAGCCCTGGTCAGCTCCAGGTCATAGCCCCCTTTTGTCCCGTCACAGTCCATGCTCGTTAGGAGAATCTCTCCTGCACCGCGCTTTTCCACCTGCGAGGCCCACTCGAGCGCATCCATCCCGACATCAATGCGTCCGCCGTTCTTATATATGTTCCAGCCGCTTCCGTCCGGCCTCTTCTTGGCATCTATGGCGACTACGACGCACTGGCTTCCAAACTTCTCCGCAGCATCCGATATGAGACGCGGCGTATTGATGGCAGAAGAATTGATAGATATCTTATCCGCCCCTTCCCGCAGCAGCGCTTTGAAATCGTCTACCGTGCGGATGCCGCCGCCTACCGTAAACGGTATGAACACCGTCTCCGCTACTTTCCGTACCATATCGACGACTGTCTCCCGCGCGTCAGAGGACGCCGTGATATCCAGGAATACCAGCTCGTCCGCCCCTGCCGCATCGTATGCCTTCCCTATCTCCACCGGGTCTCCGGCATCTTTTAAGTCTACAAAGTTCACGCCCTTGACGACCCTTCCGTTATTTACATCCAGACATGGAATGATTCTCTTTGTATGCATATGTATCCTCCGTCTATAATTCCACAAAGTTCTTTAATATGTGAAGGCCCGCATCGCTGCTTTTCTCCGGATGGAACTGGCAGGCAAATACATTTCCCTGCTCCACGGAGGCATGGATCCTTGTCCCGTACTCTGCCACCGCCGTTACGATCTGCTCATCCGCTGCTTCCAGATAATATGAATGTACGAAATATACGTATGGCTCTTCCGGGAGCCCCGAAAACAGCCTGCCCTTTACGGGGAATGCCAGAGAATTCCATCCCATATGGGGAATCTTGAGCCCTTCCGCTTCAGGTATGCGCAGAATCTTCCCCTTCAGTATCCCAAGCCCCGGCACTCCGGGACTCTCGTCACTTTGTTCAAATAATAGCTGAAGGCCGAGGCAGATTCCGAGAAACGGAGTACCGCTCTCTGCCACCTGCCGTATGACCGGCTCTAGCCCATACTGCCTTATCTTCCCCATCGCATCGCCGAAGGAGCCCACCCCGGGCAGTATCACCTTGTCCGCAGACAGAATCGTATCTTTGTCCCTCGTTACGGCCGCCTCCTGGCCAAGAAGCGTCATGGCCTTCTCCACACTCTTTATATTTCCCGCATCATAATCAATAATCGCAATCACAATAACGCCCATCCTTTCCCTATAGGATATAGTGTACCATTATTTAACGTCCAGTTCAAACCAGAATTCCACACCGTTATCATAATTGTGCAGCCCATATTTCTGATGGAGTGACTCCATTATAGCCTTGACGATAGACAGGCCGATTCCATTTCCCCCGTATTCCCTCGTATGGGCTTTGTCTACCTTATAGAACTTGTCCCATATGCGTGAGATATCTTCCTGGGGTATCGGCATACCTGTGTTAAATACGCTGACTCTGGCTTTCTCTTTGCTTACGGTAATCTTAACTTCCACAACCATATCACCTTCCAGATGGTTGAATGCATTGCTCACATAATTGCGGACCACCTGCTCTGTCTTAATCTCATCCGCCCATACGTATACCGGCTCTTCCTGCTTAAAAATAACCCGGGCCTCTTTCTGCTGCGCGATAATCTCCATACTCTGGAGAACGCCCTGTATAAGCTCCCGGATATCAAAACGCTCGAACTGTATATCCTCATCTCCGAATTCCAGCTGGTTCAATGTCAGAAGATTACGGACCATCTGGTTCATCTTGCCGGCCTCGTCCATTATGACATCACAGTAGAATTCCCGGCTCTCAGGATCGTCACTGACCCCTTCCTTCAGCCCTTCGGCATATCCCTGTATGAGGGCAATCGGCGTCTTGAGCTCGTGGGATACATTGCCGAGAAAATCATTGCGCATCTGCTCCAGCTTCTCTTTCTGCTCTATATCCTTCTGCAGGCTGTTATTGGCCCGTTTCAGTTCTGAGATGGTGCTTTCAAGCTTCTCCGACATCCTGTTGAAATTCGCCCCCAGCTCTCCAATCTCATTCTCTCCGCCGCTTTTGTACTTGGCATCAAAGTCCAGGTCCGCCATCCTTTCAGACAGAAGGGCCAGCTCCTTGATAGGGTCTGTCAGCCGTTTTGAAAAGTACCAGACCAGGCAGATGCAGATGCATGTTACGATTCCTCCGATATAGAGAAGAAAGCGGTTAGAAACGGACACGCTCTCCTTGATACTCTCAAGAGGGCTCCTTAAAAACGTATTATACTTTCCGTCGACAGACCCCCACAGGACGATATACTCCGTCTGTGTCCTCGGATCCTTGTACTGGGCAATCTGGTACTCCTGCGCACTCTCCAGCACCTTGCTCTCCTTCTGTGCCTGTCCCAGGAGATAGCCGGTGAGCTGGTCATTGAGCATGTCGATATCCGGGACATTATATATCCCTTCTTTTGTCTCTATATTCATAAGGAGAAAGGACAGGTTCCCTTTCTCCGCCATATGCCTGAGTTCCGTCTGGGCGTCTTCGCCTTTCCACGTACCACTGTGGACAGACTCTGCAAGCTTCTCATACATACTGACAAACTCGGCCTCTTTGTTGCTGATATAATACGGTTCCAGGAACCGTACATTGATAACTACGAGCGCCAGCAGCAGGCATATGGTGAGTCCGACAAACACCGCGATCATCTGCTTCTTGATTGAACGTTTCATCTATTCTTCTACCTCGAATTTATAGCCCATCCCCCAGATGGTCTTAATATAATTCCCTTTTTCTCCAAGCTTGTTCCTGAGCTTCTTGACATGGGTGTCTATCGTGCGCGCATCACCAAAATAATCATAATTCCACACATTGTTCAGTATCTTTTCCCTGGACAGGGCGATTCCTTCGTTCTCCACAAAGTATACGAGGAGCTCGAATTCTTTATAGCTTAAGTCAATCTGTCCTTCGCCCACTGTTACTTCATGGGCTGCTTTGTTGATCCGGATCCCTCCCGCATCCATCACTTCCTCCGAGCCGAGCACATGTGAACGACGTAGTATCGCCTCCACTCTTGCCACGAGTATCTTCGGGCTGAACGGCTTGGATATATATTCATCGACTCCAAGCTCAAACCCCTGCAGCTCGTCCCGCTCCTCAGACCTGGCTGTCAGCATGATGATCGGCGTCTGAGAGGACTGGCGGATCTCCCTGCACACCTGCCAGCCGTCCATCTTCGGCATCATGACATCCAGAATGACAAGTGCGACGTCTTTGTGTTCATAGAAGATTTCCATGGCCTCCATACCGTCCCCGGCCTCCAGTACCGTGTACCCTTCCCGTCCAAGAAAATCACGGACTAATTTGCGCATCCTGCTCTCATCGTCAACCACTAATATTTTAACCTTATCCATGTAACATACCTCCGCAGCATATCATTTACTCACATTTTTCTAATCATAGCAGACATTTATGACATTTCTGTGAAATACCTGTTCTTATCTTACCATAATTCGGCACAAAGAACAAAGGACCGGGACTCCAACTATTCTTAGGGTTCCCGGTCCTTGCCGTATCAGTCTGCCTGTTCCCGCTTTCTACGTCTATCTGCGGCGTTTCTTACCGCCACGTCTTTTCCCACCGCGCCTTCTCACCACCACCAGCACGCCGCCTACAAGAGCAGCCGGCGTCCACGCAGCATACAATATACTAAAATTCACTGGATGCTGTATTGAAGGTAAGAGCACTTGGGTTGATATGATATGAGATAAGGTATAGCTGAGGACGCGCCCCATTAACGGGGACGCGTCCTCAGTTCTACTGACATGACCATATTCAATGGGGTCACGGATGCGATTTTATCTATATATACTGCATAGATATCGCTGTCTCTTTCTAATGTCTCTTCGTCTACATAAAGGCGGGACTTCAAGGCAAAAGGCTGTCTCAAGTCTCTTTTCCCGGGCTTGATAAATTCAAAATAGTTCTGCCTGCTCTGGGTTGTGATTCGGTATGCGCCTTGCCGGTCCGGGAATGCCGGAACATTGATATTCAGTATGTCCACCCCTTCTGGCATGCCCTCTTCCAGCATCTGACGGGCCCATATGTGAAGAATCTCCCTGGAATTATCCCAGCCGGCTTCTCCATAATCGTTGGAACGCTGTATGTGTAGGTCTGCTTCCAGCGACACCGCTATGGCGGGCATGCCGTGGCTCACCGCTTCGAAGGCTGCACCCAGCGTGCCGCTGCATGTCAGCACGGCTCCCATATTTTCCCCGTAATTGATGCCGCTGATGCAAAGGTCAGGCTTACGCCCCGCCAGTTCCAATATGCCATGAGCTGCAGCCAGAGCAGGCGAGCCGTGGACAGCGTAAGCCGGGACAGACCGGCCACGTATCTCCATCGTCCCTTCCTCAATCATGCCCGTATCTTCTGCCCTCGGAAATGCACGCCCCATCCCTGTCTGCTGCGTGTGAGGGGCCGCAATCAGGATATCACCTAAGTCTGCCACCGCCTCTGCTGCTGCCCTGAGGCCGGGAGAGCGGACACCGTCGTCGTTCGTAATCAAAATAAGTGGTTTCATGCACGTCACCTCGCGAAAGGGGTCAGACCCCCCTTGGGCATAGGGGTCTGACCCCTATGGCCCGAGGGGGTCTGACCCCTTTCAAAATTAATGAAATAGTTCATACGATTTCTTTAATATATCATCCGTGTGATTTGTGATATCTGTATATATCGGAAGCATCTTCTCGTAGAATGCCACCTTTTCCGAATCTGGCGTGAAGCTGTCTTTGATTCTTACCATATTGGCTACTGCCTCATCGAAGCTATCGTAGATGCCTGCGGCTACTGCCGCACAGATTGCGGAGCCGAGGCCGGCCGCGCCGTTGACTTCATTGCGCACGGACGGAATGTTGAACACGTCCGCGAAGATCTGCATGAACAGGTCGCTGTTGGACCCTCCACCGGTGATGATGACTTTGTCAAGCGTTACGCCCATCTCTGCGGTCATATCGTCCAGGTGCTTCTTCATCGTAAGCGCTACCGCTTCCAGTATGGAGCGGTAGATATGCCCTCTTGTATGCCGTCCGTCAAATCCTATCATGATGCCTTTCTTGTACATGGCATCTACCGGAGCAAGCCAGTCCAGCACGGTCATCAGCCCGTCAGAGCCTGCCGGCACCTTTTCCGCCTCTTCGCTCAGGAGCTCTTCTGCGGATAGCCCTTTTTCTTTGGCAGCCTGTATGTAGCTGTCCCCGAGGATATCTCTGAACCAGCTGATCGTCCACATCCCTCTGCGGATCCCGTTGC
The DNA here is from genome assembly GCF_017566055.1 of Extibacter sp. GGCC_0201. Classification (NCBI taxonomy): domain Bacteria; kingdom Bacillati; phylum Bacillota; class Clostridia; order Lachnospirales; family Lachnospiraceae; genus Extibacter; species Extibacter sp. GGCC_0201. The sequence continues at coordinate 38,012 of NZ_JABFCH010000030.1, forward strand.
TGTCGTACAGGTATTTGTTCGGCACGCAAGAGAATTTCGGCCATACGCTTTTCGTATCTCTTAAGAATTCCTTCCCTTCCATCATAGCTGCCGTGTAGGTACCGAGAGAGATGCACGCCGTCGTATCTCCCATGCAGCCGGTTCCAAGCCCTTCCACCGCTTTGTCGTTGGAGGTCGCCACAACCGGGAGCCCCTGGGGGAATCCGGTGGCTTCAGAAGCCTCTTTTGTCACATAGCCGAGCACATCCCCGGGCATCACAAGGTCAAAAAGCATTTCTCTTGGCATTCCGGTCGATTCATAGGCTGCCGGGTCATCCGACCAGTCCCATCTGTCCACATCTATCGGCCATACGCCCTCATAATTGGCAACCGTATCTTTGAATTCGCCTGTCAGGCGGTGGGTGATGTAGCCGGAAGACGCCACGATATATTTGATGTCTGGATTCTTATGCTCGTATGGCTGCGCCACACGCACGTCCATCCAGCTCAGCGCCGGCTGTGCAAGTGTCCCGTCCGCCTTCAGGTAAGCACGGCAGTAACGGATGGTGCACAGGCCGATTCCTACGATATCCTCTGTCCTGCCTTGAAAGCTGGCCATACATTTTCTGCCCGCCTCACAGATGGCCTCCCACCAGTCGTCGTCCGGGTGCTCTACAAGTCCTGGTTCCGGCAGGTTGTAAGGCTTCAGCGGATGCTTTCCCTCGCATACGATATTTCCCTTCGTATCAAAGATAAGAATCTTCGCGCTCTGGGAGCCTTCATCTACTCCGATGATATATTTCTCACTCATTGGTCCAAACCTCTTTCTTCGTCTATGCTTTATGGAACATTCGTCGTTCCTTAAGCATGTTTTCTAGTAATGCTGCCTGTGTCATACTACCTTACAAGGTATCCGCCGTCTACAACCAGTACCGTTCCGTTCACATAATCAGACGCCTGGCTTGCAAGAAATACGGTAGCACCCATCAGATCCTGCCTCTCGCCCCAACGGTCGGCCGGTATGTGGTCTTTAATCTTGTTGTATTTTTCGTCGTTCGCACTACCTGTCCCTGATGTCATCGCCGTCTGGAAATATCCAGGTGCGATGCCATTCACAGATATGCCGTACTTGCCAAGCTCATCGGCGTAAGCTTTCGTAAGTCCCATAAGGCCGGCCTTCATAGCTGCATACGCAGGAGAGCCGAGTCCGCCAAGGAAAGAGAATAAGGAGCAGATATTGATAATCTTACCGCTCTTCTGCGGAATCATGTATTTTGCGACCGCATGGCTTAAATCGAAAGCACCGGTCAGGTTGATAGCTATCATCGGATCCCATTCCGCTCTGCCAAAATCAAGTACGTCGGCAATCTTGCAGATGCCCGCGCAGTTTACTAATATGTCGACGCTGCCGTACGTCTCCACGCACTTCTCGGCAACTTTATCACACATCCCGTCTTCTGTCAGGTCTCCCTGCATAAACGTGTACTTGACACCGCAGTCTTCAATGAGCTTCTTTGTCGTCCCGTCATCGTCCACAAATGCAAATGCAAAGATGTTGGCTCCCGCCTTGGCAAGTGCAAGCGCAAATGCCTGTCCAAGACCGCTGTTTCCTCCTGTAACGATAGCATTTTTGCCCTTAAGTGAAAAGAAATCCATAGAAAAATCATTAATATTTAAACTCATCTTTCATACCTCCATATACTTTGTGATTATTGAAAAAGAGCCAGACTGCTTCTATCTGCGCACAATAGAATCAGAAGATCCGTTGGAAAATAATCTTCCTCGTCAGACACAAAAAAAAGCAACTTCTACCCACTTCACGTAGGTAAAAGTTACTCTCTCTTCCGCTCTTTTAGTAACTATGTCCATTGTAAATCGTACAATATCATTTGTCAATATCGTGATTATACTTAAAAGTCGCATATGCTTTTTATGCATATTGTACAATCCGTTTTTCATTGCTGAGAACGGGGGTAAAACGTTCCACTTGGAATTTCCTGACAAACAGCTCACATTTGCAGAGAAACAGATAGTAGATGTTCTTTCCGCAGCCCCGCAACGTCTCGAAGTTCCCCTGTCCTTTGGCGATACAGAGGTCGGCGGCCTCTATCGCCTCCCTCGCTGCCCGGCTGATACCGTCTATCGGAGTCCCCGGGATATCTGTCCCGTTCGGTATGATGGCAGCTATCGTGTCAATTCCGACAAGCTTAGCATCTTCCGCCGTCGCGTCGTTCAAAACCGGCTTCCCACGTACGATTACGGTTATCTGAAGCTTCGGATACAGCTCTTTTATCACTCGCAAGAACACCTTGTCAAGCACGATTTCCCCTGCATTGTCGGTGATATATACGAGTCTGGAAGCGCCCGAAAGCTCTGCCTCAAGCCTTGTCGCTTCTTCGCAGTCGGGCTTCACCTCCGCCCTGTCAGACAAAAGTTCGTAAAGCTTCTCTTCCTCCACATCTGACATGGCTCCAAAGTCTATGTAATTCCCGGTAATGGCATACTGGAGCGCCGCCAGAAAGCGGTCCTTTTCCCTCATTATCTCGTCATAGATGGAATCTTCCATACCGAGCAGCAGTTTATTATATCTCTTTTTCGGTACGTCAAACGCATCCGTAATCCCGGTCTGTTCTTCAAGCATACGCATGGCCTGCGCCATGAGTATCGGTGCGGAAGTATCCGCCCCCGCCGTCTCAAGCTTCCCTTTTATGTGCGACAGCACCTTTGCCGCGTCATGCTCCGGCACATCGTATTGCCCAAGCAGCGTTCTTGCTTTGTCCACGCAGCACGTATAACATTCTCTGTCTGCTCTCATCTTAATCTCCTTACTCTTAACAGTCCCACATCTGCCGGTTCGTGGTTGAGACGGCAAAGGCACCCGCCTTAAGCGCGCCCATCACATCCTCTTTGTCCAGGATAAGACCGCTTGCAACCACCGGCTTGTCTATCTCTTCCAAAAGATATTGTATGACCTTCGGCAGCCCTGCCGGGAGGAATTCCACCACGTCCGGATTACAGTTCTTGACATGCTTTACAATGTTGGCATATGTCAACGCGTCCATCATATAAAAACGTTGAATCGTAAACATGCCAAGTTCATTCGCACGCTTGATAAGCGCCGGCTTCATGCTGATGATGCCGTCGGCTTCCGTATACTTCTGTATAAAATCTACGCTGATTTCCTTAGAGGACAATCCCACAATCAAATCTACATGTACAATCGCTTTCTTGCCCATATCTTTTACCTTACGTACAATGTCCGCGATTGTACAGATATCCCCATATATGATATACACGATGCCGCACTCCGATTCCCTGCACCCCTCCAGCCACTCATCATTTTTGACCGCCGGAATGACCGGGCAGGCTTCCGTCGCCTCCATAAAATATTCTTTTGTCAAAGACATCATTTTTTACTCCTTTTCAATTGGCAGACGCGGCGTCTCTATCGGCCGCCCCTTGCTGTCGTAGTCTTCCTTGTGCACGTCATACTTCTGCGGATTCCGGCTGATCTTCCACAATCCGACAATCATGAGGAGAATGAGGAACATATTCGGAAAGCCACCCAGATTTGATGCGGCCTTGATACCATCGATTCCCGCAAAGCTGATCAGCAGCCATGTCATGAGCGCGATAGAGATTCCCCATACAATCTTAAGCCATGCCGGAGATTCCTGCTCATCCTGCGTAATGCCGTTCGTACAAAGCCCTGCCATAGCGTTTGTATTCGAATCAGATGCTGTGACAAAGGAGATGAACACGATAAACAGATAGAACGGGATGACGATTACCGCAAGAGGAAGCTGGTCGAATACCGCGTACACGACAGATTCTGTTCCTTTGTCAAGTAAGGTGTCATACAGTCCGACACCGTTCATCTCATAATAGATAGACGCGGTCGCAAACAGCCCCATCCAGATTGTGCTGAAAATTGCCGGTATGACAAAGTTGCACTTGATGGCATCCTTTATCGTATACCCTCTCAGTATCTTTCCGAGGAACACTGCTGTAATCGGCGTCCATGCCAGCCAGTTGCACCAGTAGAATATAGGCCAGCTCTTCGCCCATCCATCCTGGAAGATATCGCCCGTCATAAGGCTCATCCGGAAGAAGTCTTGTATATAGGCTCCCCAGGATTCCGCAGAAAGATTCAGCATAAATGCCGTCGGTCCAAATACAAATAAGAACAAGAGAAGAACCATATATACTTTGGCATTGATGGAGGACAGTACACGGATGCCTTTCATGATACCGGATATACTTGAGATAATAAATGTCGTCACAATCACGGCAATGATGATCCCCCACGATAACGGACCACTTTCAACTCCAAATACCTTCTCCACACCACCGCCTATTGTCATAGTGCCAGTGCCAAGCGATGCCGCCATACCGGCCACAAGGGCAAACAGGCAGATGACATCCACAACAGCGTTATACCGCTTAACTTTCTCTCCAAACACCGGGACAAGAGCAGAACCCATGGAATAAGACTGCTTCATATTATAGAATACAAAGGCAAATATCAAAGTCGCCACTGTATAGATGGCATATGGAGACCACGTCCACTCGAGGAACATCGTCTTCATGGCGAAGAGCGCGGAACTTGCCGTACCTGCCTCCACTCCTTCTGCGACTGCCGGGGCATACATATGGTACAATGGCTCTGCACACGCCCAGAATAAGATACCTGCCGCAATCGTCGTACAGAGCGTAATCCATACGAGATCCAGGAACTTCATCATCGGCTTTGCCTTGCTGCCTCCGATGCGCACTTTCCCAAGCGGGGAAAAGTACACCATGATAACCGTGATGACGCAGGCAACCGTAGTCAGGTTGAACGCCCACGCGAAATTGCCGAGTATCCAGTTCGTCACCGTATTCAGCCCATCCATGAACGCTTCGCCGTTCGTCAGGCTTACGACAACCATCGCCACAAGAAGAAGCCACGGAGGGAAGAACACCCCTTTTCTCAATGACAGCTTCACACTTTTCTCTCTTACTTCCGCTTCCATACTCTCACTCCTTTCTCACTTCAATGCGAATAAAGCTGCACTTGTATCTTCCTGCAATCCTTTTGAAAGCTTCAAGCTCACCGTCTTCCAGTATCCGCCTCGGTATCGTATATACATCCCTATCAGCACGGATAACGAGGACGTTGTCCGAACAAAGGAACTGCAGCTTCTTTCCATCCAGCTTTATTTTCTCACTTTTGTCTCCTGATATAATGGCTGAGTCTGTAATCTCCAAACGGTATTCCCCGTCCCTGGCAGCCATCTTTTTTGCCCTCCGCTTTCTGCCATAAGTCATGCCATACGCCATATAGAACAGCGTCAGTATAATGAACAACAGCAGCAGGAACAGATAAAACAGTTCCGGATTTCTTATATATCCTATCAAAACCAGGACGCCCAGCAAGCTCAGCGTCCACAGATTGACTGTCCGGAACCTTCCTTCTCTGCGCCAGTTCAGATCAAGCAGGGCCTCCTCTATTTCTTCTTGTTCTAGTTTATATGTGAATTTCAACCAGCTCATCACCTTTCCCGGCCTTCAGCCTTTTAATCATCTCCGGCACTATCTCATACAGGTCACCGCATACCGGGTAATGGGCAATCTCAAATATCCTGGCATCCGGGTCTGTATTGACGGCGACAATATTCTTCGTATGTCTCATGCCTGCCATAAACTGCACGGTCCCGGAGACGCCGCACGTAATCATGTACTCCGGGCTTACGGTGCTGCCTGACAGCCCAATCTGACATTGCGGCGGCATCCAGCCTTTCTCTACGAGTGCGCGGCTTGAGGCAAGCCTGCCTCCAAGCAGCTCTGCCAGTTCCTCAAGCATCTCCAGGTCTTCTTTCTTCTTCACCCCTCTGCCTGCCACGACAAGCAGTTTCGCATCCGTTATACCGCCTGGAACCTCTTTCTTTTCTACCTCCAATATGCGAAAACTATCATCCGCAGGAGGCACACATTTCCTCAATATCTCCGGCGCTTTGGCAGGCATCCCGCAGGAGGCCTCCATGATTCCCTGCCTTACTGTCGCAAACTGCGGCCTCGTGTGCCGGGTCACGATACTGGCCATCACATTCCCGCCAAAGGCAGGCCGAATCTGCACAAGGCAGCCGTCTTCCTCTATGTCAAGAGAGGTACAGTCTGCCGTCAGGCCGCTTTCAAAGGCCACTGCAAGCCGGGGGGCAAGGGCGCGGCCTTCCTGTGTCCCGCCGATAAGCACGACGGAAGGTCTTACCTCCTCAATACACTCTTCCATAATCTTTTCATAATGGAGCGGGTTATATTCATCTTCTGTCTCATACAGCCAGAGTTTTGCCAGCGGGCAGCCTGCAAGCTGTCCGGGAACTGCCTCCAGTCCCCTTCCCACTGCCACTCCATATACGTCTTCTCCGAGCTTCCCGGCGAGCCGCCAGGCCTCTGCAAGTAATTCCCGTACTACCGGATGTACGTTTCCCTGCCTGCATTCTATGTATACGAGAATCCCGGACCATGCCGCCGTATCTGTCTGTCTCATATCCGTTCCTCCCGCGCAGCCACATCGAGTATCTGCAAGATATAATCTGCTGCCTTCTCTTTGTCCATGCTCACAAGCTCCTGCCTCTGGGTCCGCTGCGGCGGAAAGATTTTCCTCACTCTCGTGGCAGAGCCCTTAAGCCCATAATTCTCCTCATCACCGTCTTCTAAGTCTTGTAAAGAGAAGGTGCATATTTCCTTCTTCCTCCCGCTGATTTTGAGCTTGAGGGAGGGCATCCTTGGTATAAATGGGTCCTTTTCTACGGATATGACGCAAGGAAGCTGTACCTGCGCGCATATCATGCGGTTATCCATATTATAACGCACCTTCACGGTATCTTTTGATATATCTGTTATTTCTGCCGTCCAGCTGACATGGGCAATGTCCATCCACTTTGCGAGGGCGCCGCTCACCTGCGCCGTATCACCGTCTGTCGTCTGTCTGCCGCACAGGATAAGATCATAATTTCCTGCACATTCTATGGCCTGCTTTAAGGTATATGACGTGGCAAGCACATCTGCCCCGGCAAATGCCTTGTCACAGATAAGATACCCTTCATCTGCTCCCATGGCAAATGCTTCACGCAGTACTCCTTCTGCTTTTGCCGGTCCCATCGTAAATACGTGTACCTCTGCGCCATACGCCTCTTTCAACCGTAGGGCGGCTTCCAGGGCAGCCAGGTCATATACATTCACAACGGTCTCAAGGCCTGTCCGTATAAGCACCCCTGTCTCCGGATCCATATTCCCCTCTGAAGCCGCAGGTACCTGCTTCATACACACTGCAATCCTCATACGCGGTCCGCCTTTCCTCCTGTAATGTTGCCTCTGTTCCATACGTTTCCGGCATCCAGCTCTGCTTTTAGTTCCCCGCACAGCTTTACATGCTGCTCAGGAAGCAGCCCGTCCAGTATCCGGCGCTTCAGCTTGCCGATGCCGTGCTCCAAAACTATCTGCCCGTGATGTTCTCTGACTTCGGACACCCATTTTCTTATAAGGCTGATTCCCTTTACATAGTCATCATAATCATCCGGCAGGATATTGACATGAAGGTGGTTCTCCATCGCATGACCAAAGACACACCCTCTCAGTCCTACATCTTCCAGATCTTCCTTCACATTTGCAAGTACCTCTGAAAACGGCATGTCAGAAACAGCCATATCGGTCCCGAGTTTTGTAATACGAGCATCGTTCCTGCGAGCTTCTTCTATATAAAGATTTGCAGTCTCGGCAGCACCATGCCGGAACGCATGTAGCCTTTCTACATCCGCCTCGCCTGATACGGCCCAAGCCTCATCCGGATTACTGCCGCACACCATCGCTGACTCCATCAGAGACTCTGCCAGCATCTCAATCTCCTCTTCCACTCCGTGGAGCTCTATATATACCATTCCTTCGATGCCTTCCCCTACATCGGGAAGCTCTTTGATTTTCGTCATAACGTTTTTGTGCTTTTCAATCTGTCCTATTGCCTCCCTGTCGATATATTCGACTGCTGCTATTGCAGCATTCTCACATTCCGGCAGGTCCTGCCTCAGCATATCGACAAATCTCCCTGCTTCCGCCGTCTTGCAAAAAAAGAATGCGATGCCCCAGACGCTTTCCGGCTTCGGGAGAAGCTTGAGCGTCAGCTCACTGATAACTCCTGTGATACCCTCCTTTCCAAGAACCGCATCAATCCAGTCTATCACACGCCCGGAAGGAAGTGTCAGCTTCTCTTCTCTCCCCGCCGTTATGACATGTCCGTCAACGTCTACGAGCCTTACTGATTCGATATACTTTCTGCTGGATCCATACAACAGCCGGCTGATGCCTTGCGCTCCCGTCGCCGCAATCCCTCCGACCGTCGCCGAGGTCTCCGTCGGATCTGGCGGCCAGAACTGAGGGTTCCTGCGGAAAGCCGCGGCGATTTCTTTATCCAGGTCTATCCGGTTGATTCCCGGCTCCACGGTTATCCGTCCTGTCCCATCTTCAAGCAGAACGCTGCTCTTTACCTTGTCCATGTGGGACAGGTTCATCACATGTCCCCCTTCCGGCACGGCAGCACCGGTAATGCCGGTCTTCCCGCCCTGGATTGTGACAGGGACATTCTCGTTCTTAAGCACCCGAAGCACTTCCTGTATCTCCTCTTCGCTCTCCGGAAAAGATATGCTGTCAGCAAAACCGGTAAATTTCGACTCATCTATCAGAAATTCTTCATATTGTTCCTTCATCGGATATATTAATTGTCTCATATGCCTGTCCCCTGTCTCTACTTTTCTGCCAGTTCCCGCAATGCCTTTAATACAGGCTCAAAATCATCCACCACCGCCACGTCCGCCTTCTTCATGACTGGCGCCTGTCCGTCCGTATTGATAGCAACGATGAACTTGCTCTTCTCTATCCCTGCAAAAAAGGCTGCTGCACCGGAGACGCCTGCCGTGATGCAGATATCCGGCTGCAGCATGGCGCCGGACACGCCTATCAGCCTGTTCATCGGAGCCCACGCGTTCATCGCAGCCGGCCGGCTAACCCCGAGCTCGCCCCCTAGCGCCTCCGCCGTCTCCTGCACAAAATCTGCCCGTTCCTTATTCTTAATTCCCCTGCCCGCCGCTATGACGACCTTTGCCTCCCTGAGGCCTCCCCCCGCTTCATTGGCAGTAGTTTTTCTCGACACGACAAAGCCGGACGAAGCCGGACAAGGAATCTCCTTACTGACATGGCATATGCCTTCCTCCGGCTCCTGCCTGTCCAGGCCCTTCGCCAGAGAGATGCAGTACGGGCCCTTTTTCATGGAAAATGTGCCCTCCATATGATTGGCATAGACCATCTTCTTTACTGTCAGCGTCTCTGCAAGCTTCAGGCTGTGGACAGCGGCCACAGAACTGCCCTTCGCCCGGGCTGCCAGCCGTACGGACAATTCCGTTCCGGCAAATCCGCTTCCGAATATATACAAGTCTTCCTGGACAATCTCCTTTTCCAGCACCGCCAGAACCGCCTCAGGCGAATATTCTTCCGCCGTGAGGGCAACGACGCTCTCACATACGCATCTGCCCAGCTTCTCCACATCCGCCCTGTTCCGGCACATAACGTATGATTCTCCTTCTTCTGCCACAGACAGGAAAGCTTCTTTAAAAGCACCAAGTTCCTCCAGCTGTTGTATTACGTCCTCGGAGTATGCATCTATGATACAATGATATCTCATATTTTATCAAGCCTTCCTTTCAAATATGACTCATATAATTCTCTTGCCTTCTCCTCGGGAGTATCCCCTTCGATAAGTACCGTATCCCGGCTGTCATCCACAGCTTCCAGCCGTGTCAGCTCCACCGCCTGATCAGTCCCCTGTTCCAAAATCTTCTCCCAGTCCGGCTGTATATGCTCAATCGGCTTCTTTCCAAGCTTCATCTTATCTTTTAATGTAGGGACACGGAGATAGGCAGATGGCGCATTGCCCATCGCCAGGACACAAGGAACCGCAACGACCTGTTCTGCCACCCGTCCGTCTTCCTCATTCGTAACCTTCAGATGTCCTTCATCCACCGGTTCTATCCCAGTCACCTGGGTGATACACGGCCATCCAAGCGTCTCCGCCAAAAGAAGAGGCGTCTTCATATTGCCTCCATCCGAACTCTGTGTTCCCATAATCACAACGTCTTGAGGTGCAGTTTCTGAAACATAGTCTGCCACGATATGTGCAATAACCTCCGGGCAGAAACGGATATCCACGTCTTCTTCTGCCTCTGCCCGCACCGCGTGCTCGAACCCGAGCGCATAAAGTGTCTTTAAAAAGGTCTCATGCCGGCGTCTGCCCACGGTCAGCGCATTTAACTCATACACGACGTCAAAGCCTTCTGATAAATCAGAAAGCTTTAACATCATTTCCAGTGCCCCTTCATCAAAACAATTCCACAATAGCTTCGCATAGCTGGTATCTACCTGAAGCTGGCCATCTGCAATCCAGTCTTCTTCCGCTATCAGATCCAGATCCGGAACTATCTTAAAACACCCTAGTATCTTCATGGCTTATTTTCTAAGCGGAATCAGCGTCCCCATGTTCATGATGCCGTTCGGGTCAAATGCCTGCTTCAGCGTCTTGAGCATGTAATAGGAAGAGCCGTATTCCTGTGTCACGTATTTTGCTCTTGCCTTGCCAAGTCCGTGATGGTGGACGATAGAACCGCCGTATTTGATAACCTGTTCGCAGATGATCTGGTTAATCCTGTCATGATATTTGTTAATCTCTTCTTCCGGCGCACAGTCTACGATATTGTAATAGTATACGAAATACATGTTTGTGCCGTTGATGTAGCTGTGAGAGGAATGTCCGCCCATAAGTGTCATATCCGGAACTTCTTCCAGTATTCTGTCGCAGGCCGTCTTATAGATGTCATATATGTTGTCCCAGCTTCCAGATACTTCTGTCGTGATGCCGATATTCTGCGTGGCCTTGATCTCTTCTTTTTCCTCAGCGATTTGTTCCGGTCCCCAGTTCAGGCCGCCGTACCATTTCTCGATAAGCTTCGGGTCAACTTCTTCCAGCTCCGGATGTCTGGACATCATCTCTTTGATTCCTGCCTCGATAGCCGGGGTGATGTTTGCAGGGCCTTCCGCCATCCATATCAGGATAGCTTTCCCTTCCGGCAGCCAGGCACTGAAGTGCTGCTGTGCATCCGCCGCGTCATAAAGCCTTGCAAAGGATGGCTTATATCCTTCTACCATGACCTCACGCAGGCAGTCAAACCCAAGCTTCATATATTCGTCATCCAGCATATAACCGATGTAACGGTTATTGTCCGGCTGCCATTTGAACAGCTTTAACGTGACTTCCGTGATATAGCAGAGCGCCCCTTCATTCCCGCAGATTATGTGTCTGATGTCCGGCCCGGCCGCGCGCCTTGGTACGTTTTTGATTCTGCAGATCTTACCGTTCGGGAACACTGCTTCCAGACCTACGATCATATCCTCGATACCGCCGTACAGCGTAGAGAACTGTCCGATACTTCTCGTCGCCACAAGACCTCCCATCTGTGCCAGAGGCTTGGACTGCGGAGAATGGCCTGTCGTATATCCTCTTTCTCTCAACATGTCATCCAGCTCCTGGAGCGGAACACCACACTGGCATGTAACCTGCATGTTGTATTCATCTACCTTGATTACCTTGTTCATCGTAGAGCCATCGATGACTACCGAGTCCTTCAGAGCCGTCTCAAGGCCCCCTTCAATGGCTGACTGTCCTGTTCTTGGTACTACATTTATCTCATTGTCATTTGCAAACGTAAGCACTTCGGATACCTCTTCGGCACTTTTTACATATACGACTGCCGCAGGAATCGGCTGTGTATACACTTCACATACCTGCTCATACTTTCTGTATCTGTCGAGACTGCTCTCCTTCAATACCTGCTCGTCTGTTATGACCTGTTCGCTGCCAAGGATATCGACTAGCCCCTCTACGATTTGTTCTCTTGAAATAATTGCCATGACACTGGACTCCTTTCATTAATCACACGTTTTTTCTTTGATACTTCACCAAAAGAGAGAGGCTCCTGCCCAACAGATAGCTTTATATCTCATAAGACAAAAAAAAGAAAAGCAACACAACACGGGCAGTACGCCTGCCACGTTGGTTACTTTTCTCTGAAAATCTCTTTCGGTAACTGCATATAGTATAAAACCATTCTTGCCGGATTGTCAATTGGTTATTTTTCATATTATTGATTTTCTATTTTTGTGCACAATGATTATATTTCTTTTTTTGCCCTTTTAGTGATTGACTTTTTTCCACAAATATTTTATGATTCGAATTAGTTACAAAGAGTGAGGAGAGAAGTAACGCCACCCTGGCATTACTTTTCTCTTTTTTTTGTTACATTAATATCAGGTACGGCGACTGCAGCGCCTGTGCCACCAACATTTATAGTTAATCTGGAGGCGAAATCATGAACAAAGCTTTTATTAAAAAGTATGGTACCCTGCTGCTTCTTGCGACAGGTGCCGGAATCATCTTTCAATTACCCTATATCCGTGAGACCTTCTATGTGCCGATTCAGAATGCCATGAACCTTTCCAACGCACAGATGGGACTGCTCTCTTCCGGTTATGCAACGATGTCACTATTCTCTTATTTTATAGGCGGTATCATCGCCGATAAGTTCTCGGCAAGGAAGCTGCTTACCTTTTCGTTCATCGCAACGGGTATCCTCGGTCTGTGGTTTTCCACGTTCCCGGGCTATACCATCAGCCGCGTCATATTCGTGCTTATGGGCATCTCTACTATCATTACATATTGGTCCGCATGCATCAAAGCGACACGTATGCTCGGTAATGACGAAGAGCAGGGACGTCTGTTCGGATTGCAGGAAGGGCTGCGCGGTATCATGAATGCGCTGCTCGTATTCGGCATGACAGCAGCATTTACCCGCTTTGCAGACGAAGTTGCCGGAGCGTCAGCGGCAATCAAAGTATGCTCCATCGTAGTCATCATAATTGGTATCCTCAACTTTATCTTCATCGAAGACACGAAGAAGGAAGAAAACCCTGAATCTTTTGTGGAAGTCACAAAGGGTATGTTCAAGGCTCTTCTTATCCCAAGAGTGTGGCTGCTTGTGGCAATCGTATTCACAGCCTACAGTGTGTACGGCCTCATCGCATATGCAACGACGTTCGCTCAGCAGTTCTATGGATTGTCCGCTGCTTCGGCTGCGACGCTCGGCGGTATCCGTTATCTTATCCAGGGAGCCGGCGGTATCGTCGGAGGATTCCTTGCCGATAAGGTCAAATCCCGTTTTAAAGTAATCATCGGCGGCTGTATCGGACTTGCATTATCATTCGGCCTCTTTATCGTTATGCCGTCAAAAGCTTCTCTCTGCGTCATGGTAGTGGCCAACTTCTTCGTCGGACTGTTCTTCATCTACGCTGTTAGAAGCCAGTACTTTGCAGTGCACGATGATGCCGGCATCCCTCTTAACATGAGCGGCCGTGTATCCGGTATCGCATCCTGCCTCGGCTATACGCCTGACATCTTCATGTATACATTAGTCGGAAGCTGGATGGACAATTACGGCAGAGCCGGCTACAACATGACATGGACTTACGCTATGGTTGCGGCAGTGCTCTGTGCAATCATAACCTTTATCTTAAGCCGTATCGTCAAGAAAGAAAACGCTCAGAAAATGAGCGCTTAAGCAAAGAAAATTTGGGCGGCAGATGTTCTGATACATCTGCCGCCCGTTTTTTGCCTTTCAGGAGTGCAGCACCCTCTTTTACAATAGGCAGTTTGCCATAGCCGCCACTGATAGCTATGCCTATAGGTGACGGACATCTGCCTCCTCTTTCTGTACCGTGCGCCGGTAGCGTACATTTGGATATCCGAGTACCAGCACCGTTACAACTTTCTTATGACGGAGATGTAGCTTGCGCCGGAGTTTAAAAGAATAGTTTGCCGCCATGGCAAACAGGCCACTGTACAGGACTCCCAGGCCATGTGCTTCGGCCATAAGCTCCATATTAGACGCGGCTAGCGATGCACTGATCTTATCCTTTCCCAACACCAGAATGGCTGCGGGAGCTTTTTTAAAGAAAAAGTGGTCGTCTATGATTATATTACGTGCATTCGGCTTTATAAGCTTCATCAAAGGCAGCATCCACTTCGCAAAGCGGATTGCTATTTTCTCATACCGCTCCATATCCTTACGCAGGACGATATAAGATACGCCCTGTGCATTTTCAGCACTTGGTGTCAGACGGCCTGCCTCTATGACCTGTTCTATGACCTCCGCGTCTACTGGCTGCGGTTTGAACTGCCGGACAGACCTCCGGGACCGGATAGCGTCTAACATAAGCTGCGGTTCTAATACGGCAGGCCTGTCAATTTCTACCGGCTGCTCATGAAATCCGGTAATCGATACTGCTGCTTTGGGACAGACGGCGACGCAGTGCCCACACATCAGGCACTTCTGCATCTTGATTACTGCCTTCTTGTCCTTAACAGTGATATTATTTACAGGGCAATCCTTTACGCACATCCCGCAGCCGATGCATTCTTTGCGGCTGATATTGATTTTATGTTCTCTTGTCATGCTAGTCTCCTTTTTTCACATTGCTATTTTTTTGCACTTGTATAAATCTTGACTTTAGTTTATGATGAATGAAGCAGATATACAAGTGCCAATCTGATATAGATGCAAGAATCTGGACAAATTTAATAAAATGTCAAAGGAGAGATCAAAATGAAATATGATTTTACCAAGAAGATGACGATTGGAGCGGCACGTACGCTGTCCTCTCTTCAACAGGCTATGCTGATGCTGCTTTCTGCTAAATCTTTTGAAGAAATAGCTGTAGGGGAGCTGTGTGAACAGGCCATGCTGCCACGTGCAACCTTTTACAATTACTTTGATGACAAATATGATCTGTTGGAGTATTGCCTGAGAACTGCCCGCAAGCAGCTTGACAGCGGCTGTGCGGACGCTTGTACATGCAGGATGCGCATGGATGCTTTCCTGGAAAACTGTTTTGATTTCCTCGACCGTAATTTGGATACGGTTGAAAAAATATTGAAAAACAATATACCGGACCAATATCTGATCAACCAAATCCGGTACTATCTGCTTTCCAATATGGAGGAAGCATTTCAAGCCGGTTCCTGTTCGCACCGCTTCAAGATACCGCATGAAATGGCCGCAAAACTATACAGCGATGCCGTGTTGATCATACTGGAGTGGAAATACCTGGAAAAGAAAGAGTGCACGAAGGAACAGGCGAAAGAATATGTGCATCAGATGGTCAGCGGGATAGATGTACAATAACTGGCCCGTCACAAGTTAATCATTCTGCAGAGGAGGTATCATATGGTTTTTTATTTCAGCGGTACCGGCAACAGCCAGCTTGCGGCAAAACACATTGCCGGAATCATCGATGACGAAATCATTTCTGTCAACCATTGTCTAAAGGAAAAGGAGAAAAAAACGTTCTGCTCGGAGCGCCCGCTCGTATTTGTCGCGCCTGTCTATGCCTATCGTGTGCCGAGGGTCGTACAACGCTGGATTCGCGAGACAAAGTTTGAGGGCTGCCGGAAAGCCTATTTTGTACTGACCTGTGGAGGAAGCGACGGTAATGCGGCGGCATACGCAGAAAAACTCTGCCTGGAAAAGGGACTGGAATATCAGGGACTTGTTTCTGTACGCATGCCGGAAAATTATATCGCTTTGTCTGCAGCTCCAAGCGAGCCTGAATGCGCGGATATCATCGAGAGGGCAAAGCCTGTCTATTCCGAGCTCGCCGGTTACATACAGAACAATGAACCATTCCCTGTTTCGCCGGTATCCTTTGGTGGCAGGCTGTTAAGCGGCCCGCTCCATATACTGTATTACAAGCTGGCCATCCACGATAAAGGTTTTACAGTATCGGACACATGCATCTCTTGCGGAAAATGCGCCCAGAGATGCCCGTTGGACAATATTGATATAACGGGCGGGCGTCCTGTGTGGAACGGCGACTGTACACACTGTATGGCGTGCATCTGCGGATGCCCCGTCAATGCAATCGAGTACAAATCCATCTCCAAGGGTAAGAGACGCTACTATATCATGGAGGAATAAATGGGGGAAGTAAAGTGGCTGCGGACCGGGAGCCGGGTGGCATCTGCTCCGATGCGTCCGAGGCTCCGACTATTTCACGTAT
>NZ_JABFCH010000300.1:0-207 GCF_017566055.1 Extibacter sp. GGCC_0201
TTACAACTTTATTTTATGGCCGGTAGTGGCATACGTTCTCAACTCGGCAGGACAAGCCAACTATGTAAATGGCATCACCCCCGATTTCACATTGAGCGAACGTAACCTCATCTCCCCTCTCTACCCACTGGGAGACACCCAAGAGTATTTATTGAAGAACACCATAGCTTATATTACGACAGGAAGTATGCCCGACCTGCCACAAGC
>NZ_JABFCH010000301.1:0-207 GCF_017566055.1 Extibacter sp. GGCC_0201
TCTCCCTGCCCTCGATCGCCGAAAGGATATTGTTTGCGGCGGACGATGCACCGATGCGGAACAGGTCGGTCGTAAGCCACTCCTTACCGAGAATCTCCTCAACGATGGTATAGTAAAGTGCGCCGTCTTCGGCCGTGCGGACTCCCCCGGCAGCCTTGAATCCGACCTTGCGTCCGGTCTTCTCATAGTAATCGCGGATGGCCTGGC
>NZ_JABFCH010000302.1:0-207 GCF_017566055.1 Extibacter sp. GGCC_0201
TGGAATGCCACGGTGATATCTCCTGCCTTTGCGGATCTTATTCCCAGAGACTTTACAACCGTAGGAATAAGGAAAAATGAAACTCCGCTCCCAAGCAGCATCCCGCCCGCAGTTCCCACGGTACCGATAAACAGCATCTGCTTCTGCATTAGTTTATATATCTGCCTCCCCGTCATTCCCACAGTCTGCAGAAGTCCGTAGTACCGG
>NZ_JABFCH010000303.1:0-207 GCF_017566055.1 Extibacter sp. GGCC_0201
GATATCGGGGTGATATCTGTGGAAGAGGTGCCGGAACGTTTTCACAGCCGGCTCAATGCCAAAAGCAAAACATACCGGTACAGGGTGTTAAACAGTGCCGTGCCACATATATTTGAAAGAAGGTATGTCTATCAGGTCCCGGAGCATCTGGACATGGAAGCCATGCGCCGGGCGGCGATCCTTTTGACCGGAAGCCATGATTTCAAG
>NZ_JABFCH010000304.1:0-207 GCF_017566055.1 Extibacter sp. GGCC_0201
CACAGACTATCAGGGTACAGCGCTTGGTCGGAGCAAACCCAGACGGGTGTGTGGGAGAAAAAACAAAATCCGCAGTATCCGCATATCTTAAAAAGAACAACTGGATCCAGGTAAGGGATGGTCGCTGGTGGTACCGCCATGCAGACGGCGGATATACCCGGAATGACTGGGAGAAGATCGGGGGCGTGTGGTTCTTCTTCGACGGTT
>NZ_JABFCH010000305.1:0-207 GCF_017566055.1 Extibacter sp. GGCC_0201
GGAAAATACAAGGAGGCCATTGCCCTGTTCCGGTCGTGTGATCTGGAGGCTTTGCCTGATAAGGAAAGAGATGATTGTGCCATGCGTCTGGCCACCTCTTATCTGAAAGAAGATAATCTGCGTGAAGCGGCTGTATGGTTTACCTTGCTGAAAGAGGTAAGCCCATTGTATCAGGATGACGCTGTCTATAATCTGGCTTATATTGAT
>NZ_JABFCH010000306.1:0-207 GCF_017566055.1 Extibacter sp. GGCC_0201
GCGCCTGTTATCTCATGCCGTTTAATGGCCCGTCGGTATTAGCGCAGCGGACGGTCACGCGAGAGGCTCCGCCCCACGTGCAAGTAAAAAGCGTGAGGTCCCAGCCGTCAGCTGCCTTCATCTCGTCCACGGCGGTGGGGCCCAACACGTCGGTAAACGCCACCGCATAGGAGAACTCGTTGCCATCGGCATCCACAAAGCGCACCT
>NZ_JABFCH010000307.1:0-206 GCF_017566055.1 Extibacter sp. GGCC_0201
CCGTGTGGTCAATGTTGTCAAAAAATCCGCAGATATCGCCCTCTATGAACCATTTTACACCTGTGAAAGTGCCTTGTATCTGCTGCAAAGCTGTGTGGCAGCTTCGGTTCGGACGGAACCCGTGTGACAAGTTGGAAAATGTCGGCTCATAAATGCTCTCTAATATCAGCCGCACGACTTCCTGCACCAGCTTATCGTCAAAGGAT
>NZ_JABFCH010000308.1:0-206 GCF_017566055.1 Extibacter sp. GGCC_0201
TATCTCGTCCAGGCTGCGTTCTCTCACCGTATAAAAATCGATATCCACACCGCAGGTTTCGAAGGCCTGCATCCAGATTTCATTATGGAAGTGTTCAGACCATGAATCGTAGAGCGCTCCGTTTTTATAAGCCTCCTCGATCACTGCCGCCACCTTCCTGTCACCGCGGGCCAAAACGCCCTCCAGCACCGTCAGATCCGCCTCAT
>NZ_JABFCH010000309.1:0-206 GCF_017566055.1 Extibacter sp. GGCC_0201
TTATCCGTGTCATGTGGACATTTATTATCTAATTCGTATGGGCAATAATATCCTGTAGCCGTTTCGTATGTTCCATCTAATACAGAAACAACCATTTCGCACTCTGCAATCACATAAACTGTATCTCCTATCATACATGGTAAAGTAATAAGCAATCCTTGCTGTTCTGCGTCCTCATATGCGGCCAAAACGCTCAATATATGCTG
>NZ_JABFCH010000031.1:0-46294 GCF_017566055.1 Extibacter sp. GGCC_0201
CAGATTCAGCTGCCAAAATAAAATATAAAATTTACACACTTAACTTGACAAAGTCCCAAAATAAAATATAAAATTTACACACTTAACTTGACAAAGTCCACACTTAACTTGACAAAGTCCTCTGCTGCGATGCATCCGGGAACTGCGACTTTCACACAGATTCCTAAGCTTGTGGGATGTTCTCCGATAGCGGCTCTCACCCCACAAGCCTGCACATGTGAAGCTTGCTATATTTTATCATTCATCTCACGCAGCCAGCGGCCATGCGCTGGCCAGTAACACCACACAGCCGCCATCGTACGCATCGGAGCAGATGCCACCCGGTTCCCTGACCGCGGCCTGCTTACTAAAACTGCCACCCGGTTCCCCGCCCGCAGCCACTTCGCTTAAGTTCCTGAATGAGCTCCTGAATCATCTCTTCAGTCTCTTCCAGAGCATCGGCGATTTCTTCTAAAGATTTTCCCTTTTCAAGCTTCTTTCTGACCTGGTCTTTTAATTTATTCCGGGCACCATTCTGTAAACCTTCTTGTAGCCCTTCTTGTAGCCCTTCTTTCCTTGCCTCTTCTTTCTCATAATATTTCTCTTCCCATGCCTGCATATACTTCACCCCGACTTCTTCACTATTGCGTACCTTCCGGACCCGGTCGTGGATGCGGCGGATGCGTTCGCTCCCGGCATGTTCCGCTGCCTCGTCCGTCGTATGCTCCACGTAGTGCAGGAACTCCACCAGCTCCTCTGAGACCTCATCGTCATTCGTTCCTCGGGTGTTCAGGAAGATTCGCGTCGCCCCGTCTTCTAGGACGCATCCCGGCTCTTCCTCGCACACGGCCCGGAAGGTGTAACGGTACTTCCCGTAGCCGAACAGGTCGAAGGGCGTAATCATGATGAGATAGGACTCGTTCAGCCGGCTGTAGTCCGGAATCCCGGGCTCGAGCAGAGAGATGTCCAGGCGGACGGAGCGTGCCTCCGGCGAGATCCGAAGCTCCTTCTCCGCCTCGTTCTGCGTAAGGAGCGGGACATCCCTGCCCAGGATGATGCCGAGCGCCTCCTGGTGGGCCAGGGGGTCCTCCATCACTTCCTCGAAGAGGAAACGGTCCGTAAGGTTCAGTTTGTTTAATGGTATCAGCTTTTGTCTTTTGTTCATATGGTTCTCCTTCATTTTATCATACTTTATCCACGGTTAACAGACGGAAAACAAAAGAACAGCCCCCATAGGCATCCCTCCTTGCATGAAAGATTTGTCACAAACATCGGATAGGTACGGCGATTTGCCGTAGTGAATTTAGATAGATCAGAATGTTTGATTTGTACACGTATATTACCATAACCTGGCTCTCTGTTCAAGCAGAATCCTGGAGATATCGGAAAAGCGTGCAAGCAAAAGAAAGTTTTAAAAATCTATTGACATTCATACAGATGTGTGGTTATATAAAAGTACAACATATGAATAATTGCTCATATGTTCATAAAAACAATTAATGCCATTTTAACATGTTCAGGAGGATTAGTTATGTTAGCAGTTGAGAGAAAAGCATTGGATGAATGCGGATGTGGAAGCAGTCATGCTCATCAAGGCGATGACGGGCAGGAATGCCATGGTGGCCACAGCCATGAACATACGCATGCATGTCATGAATATCACGAACATATAGACGAAGAACACTACGGCCACGACCATGCGTGCAGCAGCCACCATCACGACCACGGTGAGTGCCATGACCATCATCATGAAGACGTGGTGCATACAGGACGTGAATTTGCCCATGTGGGCCAGGATGTGCCACAGAAAGTATATATACTGGAGAATCTGAGCTGTGCTAACTGTGCGGCCAAGATGGAAAATGAGATACGAAAGATGCAGGGAGTAGAGATGGCGACCATCACTTATGCGACAAAGCAGCTGAAGGTGGCAGCCAGAGAACAAGAGAAGCTTCTTCCGAGATTCAGGGAAATATGCCGTTCTATAGAAGGCGAAGTGACCGTCACTCCGAGAGACGAGGTGCAGAGGCAGCCGCGACAGGAACACGCCGGATTTTTCGCGGATAACAGGACGGATGTCCTTGCTATTGCGGGGGGAGCCATCCTGTTCGTCGCAGGTGAGGTGCTGGAACGGACCGCAGCCAATCCGATGATTGCCTCAGCGGCATTTATTATTGCTTATATACTGCTCGGATGGGGGATAGTATTTACAGCGGTGAAGAACCTTTCAAAAGGGCATGTATTTGATGAGAACTTTCTTATGAGTGTGGCAACCCTGGCGGCATTTGCCATCGGGGATTTTGCAGAAGCGGTCGGAGTCATGCTGTTCTACCGGGTCGGGGAATTGTTCGAACATATCGCGGTGGAACGAAGCCGCTCTCAGATTATGGATGCGGTAGACTTAAGGCCTGAGGTGGTCAATCTGGTACAAGGAGATACCGTTGACGTGATACCGGCCGGGAACGCGCAAGCCGGAGACCTGATTCTTGTACGGCCGGGTGACCGCATTCCCCTGGACGGACGCGTGGAAGAAGGAGAGAGCCGCATAGATACCTCTCCGGTGACGGGAGAACCTGTACCGGTAAGTGTAAAGCCGGGGATGGAAGTAATTTCGGGATGTGTCAATGAGCAGGGCGTGCTAAAGGTAAGGGTTGAAAAGCCATTGAGTGAATCTATGGTGACAAGAATACTGGATTCTGTTGAGAATGCGGCGGCCAGCAAGCCGAAGATTGATAAATTCATCACCAAATTTGCCAGAGTGTATACTCCGATAGTAGTAGCAGTAGCTATGGCAACAGCTATCATACCGTCACTTATAACCGGAGACTGGAACCACTGGGTATATACGGCTATCACCTTCCTTGTAATCAGCTGTCCGTGTGCGCTCGTACTCAGCGTTCCACTGGCATTCTTCTCAGGCATAGGGGCGGGCTCCCGGCGCGGGATCTTGTTTAAGGGGGGAGTGGCAATCGAGGCGCTGAAAAGCGTAAAAGCTATCGTTATGGATAAGACGGGTACGATTACAAAAGGCAGCTTTGAAGTACAGCAGGTGACGGCAGTAGGACGGTTTACAGAGAAGCAGGTACTTACGATGGCAGCTGACTGCGAACTCGACTCTTCCCATCCGATTGGCAGCAGCATCGTGAAAGCGGCGCGGGAGATGAAGCTGGAGCTCATAAGACCGGAGAAGTCAGAAGAAATATCCGGTAAAGGGGTGCGAGCCGTATTCCGTGACGGGGAAGTGCTCTGCGGCAATAAGGCGCTGATGGAAATGCATGGAGTAGATACTGCGGCGTACAGGAAGAAGGGGTACGGCACAGAAGTCCTCGTAGCCGTAAGCGGGGAGCTTGCAGGCTGGCTCGTCATTGCAGACGTAATCAAAGAGGAGGCGAAAGAAGCCATCGGTATGCTCAAAGCCAGGACGCTGGTGACAGCTATGCTCACCGGAGATGCCAGAGACAGTGCGGCGGCCGTGGCCGATAAGACTGGAATCGACGAGGTACATGCACAGCTTCTGCCGGAGGATAAGCTACATGAACTAAAGAGGATACGTCAAAAACATGGGCCTGTCATGTTTGTCGGAGACGGCATCAATGATGCACCGGTACTGGCCGGCGCCGATGTAGGCGCCGCGATGGGCAGCGGTGCGGATGCGGCGATAGAGGCGGCCGATGTTGTGTTCATGACATCCTCTGTGACGGCGATACCAGAATCTATCGGCATTGCCAACGCGACTGGAAGAATTGCGATACAAAATGTTACGTTTGCCCTGGCGCTGAAACTGCTGATCATGGTACTCGGGTTTGCAGGCATGGCTAATATGTGGATGGCGGTTTTCGCAGATACGGGAGTAGCCATGCTCTGCGTACTGAATTCAATCCGTATATTATATAAACGGGTATGACGATTGAATAAGAGCGGTTCAAGAAGTGAAGGATATTAATAGAGAGAAAGATGACACCAAGATTACAAAAATGTTAATTTTGGTGTCATTTTAGTAAAATGGTTGAAAAGGGTTGTCCCATGTTGCATAATTAACAAGTGAACGGATATTCATATGAAAGGACGGAATAAATGAGGAAACCAGAAGCTGATTGCTGCGAGACAGTCTGTATCCACGACGATGTGATTGACAGGGTAAGCAGACAGATGCCTCCACAGGAGAGAATGAAAGAACTGGCTGATTTCTATAAAGTATTTGCAGACGCCACGAGAATCCGCATCTTATGTGTGCTTCTGGAGTCGGAGATGTGTGTCTGTGATCTGGCAGAGGTTCTGGAGATGACGCAGTCCGCCATCTCACATCAGCTGCGTGTACTGAAGCAGGCGAAGCTTGTTAAGAACCGCAGGGACGGCAAGACAGTGTATTACTCGCTGGCGGATGGGCATATACAGACAATTATTAGTCAGGGAATGGAGCATATTACAGAGTAGACAACATATATATACAAAAAAGGAAAGTGAAATGACGAGGCAATTGAAACAGAGACTTTTAATATACGGATCAGGCGTGTTTCTATACATTTGCGCTGTTGCGGCGACGATACAGTATACACTGTCTGACTGGGTAAAGTTCATATTGTTTTTGACGGCATATCTTGTGATGGGCTTTGATGCTTTCCGCCAGCTTGCTGACAATCTGATGAAAAGAGAGATATTCTCCGAGTATCTGCTTATTATCCTGGCGACGGTAGGGGCGTTCGGCGTACAGAGATATACAGAGGGCGTGCTTGTCATGCTTCTGTTCGAGCTCGGAATGATGTTCGAGGCAGTGTCGACGGACAATGCCAAGCGATCCATCGAGCAGATGATTGACATACGGCCCGAGTATGCGACGAGGAAAGTGCGCGGCAAAGAGACGAGGGTAGAACCGTCGGAACTCAAGCTGAGGCATATCATCATCGTCAAGCCAGGGGAGAGGATTCCGGTCGATGCTATCGTCACTGCAGGGACATCTACGGTGGATACGAAGGCGCTGACAGGGGAGTACATGCCCCAGACGGTAGAACCAGGGGATGAGATATATGGAGGCTGCATCAACTTAAGCGGCGTCATCGAAGCAAGAGTGAGCCGCATCTACCAGAATTCTACGGTGTCCAAAGTGATGGAGATGGTAGAAGAGGCGCAGAACAACAAGGCAGAGAGCGAGACGTTTGTCACGAAGTTTTCCAGAGTATACACGCCGGTGATGATTGTGTGCGCGCTTTTCATCATGATATACCCATCTCTGACATTTTCGTACGGCAACTGGGACACGTGGATATACAGAGGCCTGATCTTCCTTGTCGTTGCGTGTCCATGCGGGCTGGTCCTGTCCATACCGCTCGCGTTTCTTGCCGGCATCGCATCTGCGGCCCGTCAGGGTATCGTCGTAAAAGGAGGAAATTACCTGGAGTTTCTGGCGAAGGCGGATACATTTATATTTGATAAGACGGGGACGCTGACAGAAGGTGTCTTTAACGTCAAAGAGATTAAAGCAGAGGGCATGACAGAAGAGGAGCTTCTGGAGATGGCTGCTCATGTAGAGAGCTATTCCAACCATCCGATTGCACAGTCCCTGCTTGCTGCCTATGACGGCAGGCTGGACAAATCACGGGTGCGCAGAGTCAAAGAAGCTCCCGGCTTCGGTATCAGTGCCACATATGACGGGAAACGTGTTCACATCGGCAATTACCGGATGCTGGAGAAGCAGAATATAGAACGCAGCAGGATACAACGTCCAGGAACCGTAATCTATCTCGTGGCAGACAAGAAATATGCGGGTTACATAGTCATCGCGGATTCCGTGAAGGAGGATGCGGGCCCGCTCATGCAGTACCTGAAGGAAAAGTGCCGGGCGGTACTTGTCATGCTTACAGGGGACAATGAAGCGTCAGGAATGGAAGTTGCCGAAGCGCTGGATATGGATTATGCTTATACAGATCTGATGCCGGAAGATAAGCTGGAACAGATAGAGGACTTTCTCGGCCTGCAGGATAAGATGGAAAAGCTCGTATGCGTCGGGGACGGCATCAATGATGCCCCGATTCTCGCCCGCGCAGACGTGGGGATTGCCATGGGAGCCCTGGGCTCGGCAGCAGCCATTGAGGCGGCGGATGTAGTTCTCATGGATGACGAACTTATAAGAATAAAGGATGCTATCCGTATCTCCAAGGAGACGCTCAGGGTAGTAAGCCAGAATATAGCATTTTCAGTAGGCGTGAAGATAGTGATTCTTCTGCTGGCGGCTGTGGGTTATTTCGGGATGTGGGAGGCGATTCTCGCAGAACTCGGAGTAATGTTCGCGGCTATCCTGAATGCGGTATGGGTAGTCAGATATACGGTATAGGAGGAAATATGAAGAAATATGCAGCCGTCCTGTCTGTGATGGCATTGAGTGTCACGCTGACAGGGTGCGTTAAGAACTATACAAAAGAAGGAGTAGAATGCCTCGAAAAGGGAAAATATAAAGAGGCAGTGGAACTGTTTGAACAGGCGTTAGAGGCCGATAAGAATGTGGGAGAAGCCTACAGGGGCATCGGAATGGCCAAGTGGGAACAGAAGGACTATGAAGGCGCCCGCGATGCATTCAAACATGCAATCGACAGCAAAGCGGAAAAGACGGCAGCCATATACAATCTGCTCGGCAGCTGTGAGATGGAGCTTGATAATCCCCAGGGAGCTCTCAGCTATTACAGGCTGGCACTCTCGGCTGAAGATGCAGACAAGGGGCTCATAAGAGAAGTCAAGTTCAACATGATAGCCGCTTTTGAGCAGTCCGGGGACTGGGAAAGCGCAAGGGCGAAGCTGAAAGAGTATATTGCAGAGTACCCTGACGATGAGAAGGCACAGAAAGAGGCCGCGTTTTTAGAGACGAGACAGTGAGGCATATGATAGATTTAAAAGAAGAAAAAGAACGGGTAATCCTGGTCGGTGTCAGCACGTCGGACCAGGACGATACAAGAAAATCACTGGATGAGCTGGCAGAGCTGGCAGCCACCGCAGGGGCGGAGACGGCCGGACGTGTCATCCAGAGCAGGGAGCAGATGCACCCTGCCACTTATATTGGAAAAGGGAAGCTTACCGAACTGAAGGATCTGATATGGGAGACAGAGGCGACAGGCATCATCTGCGATGACGAACTGTCACCGGCTCAGATGGGAAATCTCCAGGATGAACTGGATGTTAAGGTCATGGACCGGACATTGGTGATTCTGGACATTTTTGCGTCCAGGGCATCTACCAGCGAGGGCAAGATACAGGTTGAGCTTGCACAGCTTGGGTACCGCCAGTCCAGGCTGACCGGGTTCGGAAAGTCTCTGTCAAGGCTCGGAGGCGGAATCGGTACGAGAGGGCCGGGTGAAAAGAAGCTGGAGATGGACCGGCGTCTGATAAAGGGAAGGATAGCCCAGCTGAACAGAGAACTAAAAGATGTCAAACGCCATCGTGAAGTTACGAGGGAACAGCGCAGCAGAAGCCAGATGCCGGTGGCCGCTATCGTCGGGTATACGAATGCGGGCAAATCGTCACTCTTGAATGCACTTACAGGTGCAGATATACTGGCGGAAGACAAGCTGTTTGCCACACTGGATCCGACGACACGTGAACTGAAGCTCCCGAGTAAGCAGTCTATCCTTCTTACAGATACGGTAGGATTCATCAGGAAGCTTCCCCACCATCTCATAGAAGC
Source organism: Extibacter sp. GGCC_0201 (assembly GCF_017566055.1). Classification (NCBI taxonomy): domain Bacteria; kingdom Bacillati; phylum Bacillota; class Clostridia; order Lachnospirales; family Lachnospiraceae; genus Extibacter; species Extibacter sp. GGCC_0201. The sequence goes on from NZ_JABFCH010000031.1 coordinate 7,649, forward strand.
CTTCCGCAGCACACTGGAGGAGGCAAAATACGCCGATATGATACTGCACGTGGTGGACGCGGCCAACCCTCAGATGGATGAGCAGATGCATATCGTCTATGAGACGCTGCGCAGCCTGGGCATCGAAGATAAGCCGGTCATTACCATATTCAACAAGCAGGACAAAGAGGACGCGCAGCAGACGGTGCGGGATTTCCAGGCCGATTATACGGTACGGATTTCCGCCAGGACGAAAGAAGGCCTGGAGGAGCTGAAAGAGATGATAGAAGCTGTGCTGCGCGGTCAGAAGGTGCTGATCGAACAGCTATACCCTTATAATGAGGCGGCTAAGCTGCAGCTCATACGGAGGTATGGGGAACTGACGGCGGAGGAATACAGGGAAGACGGTATCTTTGTGAGCGCATATGTCCCGATATCTATCTATGGTAAGGTAAGAAGCGTATCTCTTGGAGATTCGTTGAACAAAGCCTTATAGGCCCGCTGGAAAGTGGAGTAATCTTTAAAGCCGCACTCATAGGCGGCCTGTGCGGCAGAGGTGCCGGACGCTATAAGCTCCCTGCCAAGCAGAAGCCGCTTCTTAGAGATGTAGCTTCCTATCGTGAAGCCGGTTTCCTGCTTGAACAGGCGCATCATATAATATCTGCTTATGAAGAACGTCTCAGCAATGGCAGTGATGTTGAGCTCATCTGCAAGATGTCCGTTGATATATTCCAGTATATCGATGACTTTCGGATTGCAGGCGTCCGTGTCGATGAATTCAAGCCGGTCGGACAGTGCGGCCCGGTTGAGGTGGATCATGAATTCAAGAAAGAGCACCTGGCGGTAAAGGGCCGCGGCATACGCACCATCCGAAAAGGAGCGTTCCAGACGGGTGATAGATCTGAACAGGGAGCTTTTCTTAAGAGAAGGGATACGCAGGACGTTAGAGCCTGCTTTTTCTGCTTTCTGGAAGCAGCAGCTCAAGTCGTATTCTTCGGTCTTATATGCATCCATAAAGTTTGGAGAGATATAGACGATGATGCGCTCGTACGGATAACGGTTGTCCACGACAAGACGGTGGATATCGTTGTGCTTGACGAGTACGATATCATATGGCTTCAGCTCATAAGATCTGCCCTCGACCATATAAGTGACGCAGCCGTGTATGAAGATAGTGATCTTGTCGAACTCATGGTAATGGTACTCTACCTCTTTTGTTTCCGTGTCGGTCAGGTGGAACAGCCTGAATTCGCTGTTTAAGTATCCACGTTTTTCATAATCGCCCATCGTTCGCCCTCCTTCTGGTATAATTTTAGCGGAACAGGGCATTATTTGCAATACAGTAAGCATTATTTGTATTGAATTTGAAAATAATGCCTGTTATGATATACATATGATGCAGGCTCTGAGCAATCGGAGATATATGAAGACGGTATGTTATGGAGGTAACGAGAATGAAAGTTGTGCTGGAGAGATACCATGGACTCGGTAATGATTATGTGGTGTTCGACCCGAATAAGAATGAACTGGAACTTACGCCGGAAAATGTCCGTATGATCTGCGACAGGAATGCGGGGCTTGGTTCAGACGGTGTCCTGGAAGGACCGGTTATGAAGGAAGAAGGCATGTTCGTAAAGGTCTGGAACCCGGACGGCAGCGAATCCGAGACGAGCGGCAACGGCGTGCGTATCTTTGCCAAATATCTGAAGGACGCAGGGTATGTGCAGAAGAAGCATTTTAAGCTGTTTACGGAGCACGGCCCGGTAGAGGTGGCATTTTTAAATGAGGACGGCAGCCGCCTGCGTGTATCCATGGGGAAGCTGTCCTTCTACAGCGACGATATTCCGGTAACCGGAGAGCGGCGGGAGGTCATCAATGAGGATATGGTTTTTGGCCGGACGCTTTATCCGGTAACATGCGTTTCTATCGGCAATCCGCACTGCGTAATCCCGATGAGGGAGATATCGAAGCCGCTTGTATGTAAGATTGGCGACTATGCGGAGATTGCCAGATACTTTCCGAACCGTATCAATACGCAGATCATGCAGGTCATCGATAAGGAAAATATAGCGATAGAGATATATGAAAGAGGAGCAGGGTACACGCTCGCATCCGGTACCGGAGCCTGTGCCGCTGCGGGTGTCGCGTATAAGCTCGGGATGACGAATAATAAAGTGATCGTCCACATGCCTGGAGGAGAGCTTCAGGTGGAAGTGGAGGCGGACTGGAACGTATATATGACCGGAGACGTGTTCTATGTGGCAAAGATTACCCTCAGCAACGAATTTGTAGAAAAATTAAGAAGCGTATAGTATACTAAGGCATAGGAGGAAAGACCTATGCCTTTACAATTTATATTCGGACCGTCAGGTTCGGGGAAATCAACCTATCTCTATGAACGTGTCATAGAGGAGTCTCAGCATTATCCGGAACAGAAATACCTGGTCCTTGTGCCGGAGCAGTTTACCATGCAGACACAGAAGGACCTTGTCAGTATGCATCCCAACAAAGGAATTATGAATATAGATGTCTTAAGCTTCGGTCGCCTGGCCTACCGTGTGTTCGAGGAGACAGGGGGAGGGTCGCTTCCTGTGCTCGATGACGAAGGGAAGAACCTTATCCTGCGCCGTATTGCAGGCAAATATGAGGGCAGGCTCAAAGTGCTGAAGGGGAACATGAAGAAGCTTGGATATATCAGCGAAGTCAAATCTGTCATCTCAGAATTCACCCAGTACGACATCGGGGAGGAGGAGCTTGAAAAGGTGATGGAGACTGCAGGGGAGGATTCCAGGCTCTATTATAAACTGAAGGATATCCGCCTGCTTTATAAAGGATTCTCCGAATATCTGGAGGAGAGATATATAACGAAAGAGGAGATGCTGGATGTCTTGAGCCGGGTGGCCGGACAGTCGGAGCTTTTGAAGGGAAGCACGGTGGTGCTGGACGGGTTTACTGGCTTTACACCTGTGCAGAACCGTCTGTTGCTTGAGCTCCTGCGCTGCTGCAGGGAAGTTATCGTCACGGTTACGATGGATGACAGGGAGGATCCTTATGTGTACAGCCATCCATACCAGCTGTTTGCAATCAGCAAGCAGATGGTCACATCCCTTGTGCGGATTGCCCGCGGATCCTCGATAGAGATGAGAGAACCGGTCTGCCTGTATGGCAGGCCTCTGCCCCGTTTCCGCGGTAACGACGCCATGGCATATCTGGAACGCAGTCTGTTCCGCTATGGACGGCATTCCTACAGCAGTGCGCAGAGTGCAGTGTCTGTGCATGTGGCGAGAAATCCGAGGGAGGAGGCGCTGGCAGTGGCCGGACGCGTGCGGAATCTTGTGCGGACGAAGGGCTACAGATACCGTGAGGTCGGTGTTATCGCAAGCGATATGAACATTTACGGCGACTATCTGGAGCAGGCATTTGCCCTGTATGATATTCCGGTCTTCATGGACCACAAGCGCAGCATCCTGCTGAACTCCTTTGTCGAATATATCAGGAGCCTGCTCAATATGGTCCAGCAGAGATTCAGCTATGAGAGCGTGTTCCGTTTTCTGCGCACGGATCTTGCGGGATTTACCGGCGAGGATATTGATGACCTTGAGAACTATGTGATAGGCCTCGGCATCAAAGGATATAAAAAGTGGCAGGAAAAGTGGATCCGGCGGACGAAAGGAATGAAGGAAGAGGAGCTGGAACGGCTGAACCATTCGCGGACAGCATTTGTAGAGAAAGTGGACGGCTTCTGCTATGTACTGCGTCAGAGAAGGAAAACGGTCCGGGACATCACGGTGGCAGTCTATGAGTTCATGGTACAGGAGGATCTGCAGGTCAAGCTGAAGCGGCAGGAAGAAGAATTCCAGAACAGCGGCGAGCTTGCACTGGCAAGAGAATACGCGCAGGTATACCGGATCGTGCTGGATCTGTTTGACAAGTTCGTAACATTGCTCGGAGATGAGGCCGTCAGCCTGGAAGAATATATTAAGCTTCTGGATGCCGGGCTTGAGGAGGCAAGAGTCGGCGTCATACCGCCGAGTCCCGACCAGGTAGTGGCAGGTGACGTGGAGCGTACAAGGCTCAAAGATATAAAGGTTCTGTTCTTCGTCGGCGCAAACGATTCTTATCTTCCGGGCGCGCTCGGGCAGGGAGGCCTTCTGTCGGAGCATGACCGGCAGCAGTTTACCAGAGAGAAGCTCCCATTATCTCCTGGCAGCAAAGAGAAAGCATACATCCAGAAGTTCTATCTGTATATGAATCTGACAAAGCCGTCAGATTCTCTGGAAGTATATTACAGCAAGGTGTCGTCTGATGGCAAGAGCAGCAGGCCATCGTATCTGATTCAGGAGCTGAGGCGCCTTTTTCCGCAGATGTCCGTGAAGGATGAAGAAGGGAGACAGCTTCCTGAGCAGGAGATGACGGAAGAGACTGCTGTGGCGAGGCTCATCGAGGGTATCGGCAATGCGCGGATCCAGGCGGATCCAGGCTGGAAAGAACTCTTCTCATGGTACCGGCGGAGCCCGAAATGGCAGAGACGTCTGGACCGGCTGATTGATGCCGCATTTTACACCTATTCTATGGATGGGATTACCAAAGAGGCAGCCAGGCGGCTGTATGGGGATACGTTTGAGGACAGTATCACAAGGATGGAGCGGTATTCCACCTGTGCGTTCGCCCATTTTCTTGCATTTGGCCTTGGGCTTTCTGAGAGGCAGGAGTACGAGTTCCAGGCGGTGGATCTGGGTAACATATGCCACAGCGCCCTTGAGAAGTATTCAAAGCTCGTTGAGGAAACGGGCAGCAGCTGGACAGATATCCAAGAGGAAGAACAACGGGAATGGATAGAGCGAAGTGTCGAAGAGGCGGTTGCAGATTACGGCAATTCCGTGCTGTACAGTACCGCCCGCAACGAATATATGGTAGGACGGATGAAACAGATGCTGTTTCGGACTATATGGGCATTGACCAGACAGCTGTCCGCCGGCGATTTTAAACCGGTTGGTTATGAACTCAGATTTGCCAACGGCAAGATTGACCGGGTGGATACGTGTGAAGATAGCGGCAAGATATATGTGAAGGTCCTGGATTATAAGACAGGCATGAAGGCATTTGACGTAGTGGCCCTCTACGAAGGCCTGCAGCTACAGCTTATGGTATATATGGATGCCGCGGTAAAGCTGGAACAGAGGAAAAATCCGGGTAAAGAAGTCGTGCCGGCCGGAGTATTCTATTACCGTATCCAGGATCCTATTGTGGAAAAGGCAGCGGGGAAAGAAGAGCGGATGGAGGCGGTCCTTAAGGAACTGAAACCGGACGGAGTCATCAACGAGAAAGAGGAAGTGCTCTCCCATCTGGACAGGGACCGGTCAGGAGAATCACTTGCCATACCGGTAAAATATAATAAAAACGGCAGCCTTGCGAGGGGGTCTAAGACGGTCCCGGAAGAGGACTTCCGTGCATTGATGGAGTACGCGGTCCAAAAAGTGGCAGATGTGCACCGGGAGATTACGGACGGCGGTACTGCGGTACGGCCTTACAGGAAGGGGCAGGAATCCGGGTGCGATTACTGTGCCTATCGACATGTGTGCGGGTTCGATGTCAAAGTGCCCGGCTATGCATACAGGGAGCTGGATAAGATGAGCAAAGAGGAGGCCATTGAGGCCATGAGGACGGAGAAAGGAGACACCAGGCCATGAGTGTAGCGTGGACAGAAGAACAACGGAAAGTCATAGACTTACGGGACAGGAATATCCTTGTATCAGCCGCGGCTGGATCGGGCAAGACCGCGGTTCTTGTGGAACGGATCATCGCCATGCTCACGGATGTGGATCAACCGGTATCTGTAGACAGCCTCCTCATCGTTACCTTCACAGAAGCGGCAGCCGCGGAGATGAAGGAGCGTATCCGGGACGCGATTGAGCAGAAGCTGGAGGACGATGATGCGAACGAGCACCTCAAGACGCAGGCCACATTGATCCACAGTGCCCAGATTACGACAATCCACAGCTTCTGCCTGTCGGTCATACGGGATCATTTTCATGCAATTGATATAGACCCTGGATTCCGCGTGGGGGAAGAGGGGGAACTGAAGCTGATGAAGCACGATGTCCTCGGCCAGGTACTGGAAGAAAGCTACCAGGAGGGAAGCAGAGCGTTCTTGGAGTTTGTGGACGCATACGGAGGAGGGAGAGATGACAGGAAGATAGAGGAGCTCGTCCTTAAACTGTATGATTATTCCAGGAGCTATCCGGATGCGGAAGGCTGGCTTGCCTCCTGCGTAGATGCTTATGATATGGAGGATGAAGAAGAGCTGGAAAGCAGCAGATGCATGGAGCTTATCAGGAAGCAGGCCATGCTCTGGATGTCGGATGCCGCAGCACTTATAGACGAAGCGCTTGACGTGTGCCGGGAGCCGGACGGGCCATCGGCCTATGAGGAGGCGCTTCTTGCAGACCGGGAGATGGTCAACATATTTCTTGCAGCCAGATCTTATAGGGAGCTGTATGAGGCTGCGGGAAATGTAAGATGGACGAAGCTTAGGGCAAACAGGGACAAGACAGTGTCAGAAGAGAAGGCAGCCCTTGTCAAGGCAGCCCGGGACGAGGTGAAGAAGACAGTAAATGATTTGTGCGGCCAGTATTTTTACCAGGATGCGGAAGGAGCCCTGGATGACATGGCACTGTGCAGGCAGGCCATGTCCGTACTGGCTTCGCTTGTGAACAAGTTTGCGTGCAGATTTGATGAACAGAAGCGGGCCCAGAATATGATCGATTTCAGCGATATGGAGCAGTACGCGCTCAGAATACTGGCAGACAAAGCGGAAGGCGGCTTTGAGCCGACCGCAGTTGCAAGGGAGTATCAGCAGCGGTTCCGGGAGATCATGATTGATGAATATCAGGACAGCAACCTGATACAGGAGACCATACTCACTAGCGTATCTACCATAGGGCAGGGAAGAAATAATGTCTTCATGGTGGGAGATGTCAAGCAGAGCATCTATCGATTCCGGCTCTCAAGGCCGGAGCTTTTCATGGAGAAGTTCCATACGTACGATACAGGGGACAGCGAAAGGCAGAGGATCGATCTGCATAAGAACTTCCGGAGCCGCAAGGAAGTCCTTGAAAGTGTCAACTATATATTTGAACAGATCATGACTCCCGCCCTTGGAGGAATCATGTACGACGACGAGGCGGCGCTTTATGCCGGTGCCAGCTTTGAGGAGAGCAGAGAAAAAGGCCGGAATGATACGGAGGTTCTTCTGATTGATACGGATCCTGCCTTATATATGGGCGACAAGGCTACGGAAAAGAAGATGGTTCCGCCATCGGACAGGGAGCTGGAAGCCAGGGCGATTGCAGCAAGGATACGGAGGCTGCTGGAGACCCAGACTGTACGGGATAAGGCCTCTGGAAAGAGCCGTAAAGCGAGATATTCCGATATCGTGATCCTTACCAGGAGTGTGAAGGGGTTCAGCGACGTGTTCTCCGAAGTGCTGAACAAAGAAGGGATCCCGACTTATGCAGGCACAAAAGAGGGGTATTTTGAGACGCAGGAAATAGGTGTCCTGCTAGATTATCTGCGCGTGCTGAACAACAGGAAGCAGGACATTCCTCTTGCAGCGGTATTGAAATCACCATTCTTAGGGCTCACGGATGAGGAGATGGCCGATATTAAGAATCAGGCCTCGGACCTGCCTTTCCATGAGGCCGTATCCGCTTATGCAGCGCAGGAAGATGCAAAGGCGGGGAGCAGGCTGAAAGAGTGTCTGGACAGGATGGAGCAGTTCCGCAGAAAGGTACCCTACACGCCGATACACGAGCTGCTGCTCATGGTGCTCACTGAGACGGGATATGAAGAATATGTAACTGCCATGCCCGGCGGGGAGCAGAGGAAAGCGAATCTGCAGATGCTGGTCGAAAAAGCGAGGGCATTTGAATCGACCAGCTATAAAGGCCTGTTCCATTTTATCAGATACATCGAACAGCTGCAGAAGTATGATGTGGATTATGGAGAAGCCAGCCTGGAAGATGAACAGTCCGATACGGTCCGGATCATGACGATACACAAGAGCAAAGGGCTGGAATTTCCGATTGTCTTCGTTTCGGGAATGGGAAAGCAGTTTAATATGATGGATGCCAGAAGCAGTGTCGTGCTCCATGCAAGGCTCGGAGCAGGACTGGATGCCGTGGATACAGAGTTGCGGACAAAGAGCCCGAGCCTGCTCAAGCGGGTCATCCAGAAAGAGGAGATGCAAGACAGCCTCGGTGAAGAGCTCAGAGTGCTTTACGTCGCGCTGACGAGGGCAAAGGAGAAGTTGATCATGACAGGAGCGGTGAAAGATGCCGGGAGAAAGCTGGATTCATATGGACTTACGGCCCGACGGAAAGAGAGGCAGCTATCGTTCACCCGTCTTGTGCGGGCTGGCAGCTTCCTGGACTGGATCCTTCCTGCGATGATAAGAAAGACAGAGGAAATTCCTGTCAATATAGAACGAATATCGGCAGAGAATCTCGTAAGAGAGTCGGCTGGTGAGTATGTTAAGAGCCGGCTTTCGGCAGAAGTGCTGAGGCGATGGGATACCGGGCAAGTCTATGACCTGCCGATGAGGGAACTCATAGAGGAGCAGTTCTCCTATGAATATCCTTACAGCCTGAGCCAGAACCAGAAATTAAAGTTTACAGTCTCCGAGCTTAAGAAGAGGGCTTATATGGAAGAAGAGGCCGGCGGGATATTATATGAAGAGGAAGAGGTGGTCCCACTCATCCCGCAATTTCTGAAGGAGGAAGAGCTGAGCGGGGCATCAAGAGGTACGGCTTACCACAGGCTTCTGGAACTGCTCGACTTTGCAGAAGACTATGACGCCGCCTTGCTTGAAGAAGAGGTTGCAAGATTCAGGGGTGAAGGAAAGCTGACCCAGGATATGGCCGATTGTATCCGTATGGACGATATCCTCCGGTTCCTGGGCAGCAGCGCAGGGATACGCATGCGCAGCGCATCGGAGAATCAGAAGCTCTACAAGGAGCAGCCATTCGTGCTCGGCGTGGATGCAAGGGAGATGTATCCGGACGAGGCGGAGGGAGAGCTGATACTGGTACAGGGGATCATAGACGTGTACTTTGAAGAAGAGGATGGCCTTGTCGTGCTGGACTATAAGACGGACAAGGTAAAAAGCGCCCAAGAGCTGAAGGAAAAGTACCATGCACAGCTCGACTATTATGCCAGGGCGCTGGAACAGGTGACCGGTAAGCACGTGAAAGAGAAGATCATCTATTCCTTTACGCTACAGGAGGAGATAGAGGTTTAGGTAAAGGAGGCGCCGCTGGGGAGGCATGGGGCAGATGCTGCGATGCGTCCGGGAACTGCGACTATCACACAGATTCCTAAGCCTGTAGGATGTTCGCCGATGGCGGCTCTCACCCCACAAGCCAAGGAATCTGGTGAGGATTCTCCGTCCCTTCCGCTTACACCTTCGCATCTGTCCCATACCTCCCCAACGGCTGTCTGCTTTACTGGCACGGGCGGGGGTGGCTGTGTGGCATTGCCGGCTGATGGAAGGACTTTCGTTGTGTCAATATATTGATATAAGGCTAAGCAGGTTGAAAATAATTGTATTGAAGAAGAGCCGGAATCAGGTACGGGAATGTTATATGAGATGACATTCCCTGTCTGGTTCCGGCTCTTCTTGCAGCAGCGGCGTGTACGCCTCGCTGCAAACGCTTAACAACGACCAATTTGTTGTTCTATGCTGCACATGTTAAAGCATGTTATTTTTTAGTATGTTGGTAAATCGAGAATTTGACAAGAGAAATCCGCAAGGTTTTCATAGTGCAGTAAGTGAATTTTATCATTATCTTTGTGTTCTCGTGCAATACGATATGTTTTTTCAGTAAAATTACTTCTCATACCAGATACAACTACATAATGAATTCTTGTATCATCGTATTTGCAAAATTCCTTTGGTAATGCTTCATCTTTGCTTTTGCACCTTTCAAAATATTCTGAAAGCATGGCATAGTTTTCTTGTAACCAACGTCGCCAATCTTTAACTTGAATTATTCCTTTTCTAAAAGAGTTTCCTAATTCACCGTCTTGAATGGTTATATTCCCACGGGGGCTTTCAAGTTCAACAAAAACAAACTCATGCCCACCAGAATTTTTCCCAATTATGAGATAGTCTGCTTGGTAAGAAGTTCCTAATGGGAATTCGGGAAACAGATAAGCACTATGATGTCCGAAACCCAAATGACAACCGCGCAGAATAGACCCAATTATATGAAATGCGGGTGTTTGATTGATATAGTTTAATATCTCGCGTTCACCAACGGTTTCTGTAAGTAGGAGATTGTGAAAGTCCTCATTTAATCGGCTTGCTTGTGCGTTGGTTTTCAAATCAAAAATATCAAGATGATTATTAGGGAATAAGCTCAAACAGTTTCGCGCAGCAAGTGAATACTGGCTATATAAATTTTTTCTAAATCGCCCCGGCATTCCCTCTTTTTCTTTTTTCAACACAGCTTCATACGCTGCTTGCTCATCAGGTAACAACCCATTCAAGTAATCTCTATTGTATAAATTCATATATTCTCATTCCTAATCTTGGAGTTTTGTTTTATACAATTATACAGCAAAAACAACAATATAACAATCAAAGGAGGACAACCTATGAAACTTATTATCGCAGAAAAACCGAGTGTGGCGCAGACTATCGCCGCTGCACTTGGAGCAACAGAACGAAAGGACGGCTACATAGAGGGCGGCGGCTATGTCGTATCTTGGTGCGTCGGGCATTTGGTGGGGATTGGCATTGACCCCGATTTTCTGTATCTCCGCTGTCATAGCCTTTATGTCGGCGTGGTCTACTTGAATGATATAGCCGTCTATCAGCATTTTCCGGGCGTATGCTGCAAAGTTGGTTGTCGGTATCAGCTCCATTTTCTGCTCTATCAATGTGCGTTCTGCTTCTATAACGGGAACGCGCAGGGTGATTGCTCTTTTCCTGTTTGCCATGCTCACAGCTCCTTTCCGTGTAGAGGGTTTGGGAAACTTCCCAACAAGCATTTTGCAGGGCAAAATACGGAAGTGTGGCTACACTTCCTATGCTTGCTACAAAACTTTCTCCCTCAATACCTACAACAACGAAAAATCACTTTTTGCCAACTTTCGCAAAAGAAAAACGCTGTAATCTCAAAAAGATTACAACGCTTCTCAATCGCTATTCAGTTGTTCAGCGGGCGGCTATTCGCCCGCTGTTTCGACTTCCCTAATCTCTTTTGCCGTAGCGGTGACTATTCGCAATCCCTTGTCGCTCACACCGTCAAGCAGCGTATCAAGCTGTCTGCGTTGTGTGGATTTGCCTGTTTCCTTATCCGTGAAAAAGAAAGCGTCTACCGATATATCCAAAAGGGTGACAAGCTCATAAAAGATTTGTAGGCTTGGGTGCTGTCCGCTGTTCTCAATGGACGCGATATAGCGCGGTGCAATGTTCAGCTCGTCTGCTAATGCGTTCCGCGAATATCCCTTTGCCTTTCGTGCTGCTTTTATGGCTAAACCAAAAGCCGTAAAATCAAATTTTTCCTTGTTCTGCTTCATATTTTTTCACCCTATTACATTTTACCGTTCATCTTTCTGCCTTGGATATGAGTACACATATCATAGCATTGACTATAATAGAGCATTTTATTTTGCTTTGATGTTTTGAGTTGACAATTTTAATAAACAATATTATAATATGTTTACACACAGAAAGGAGTACAACAAACATGGACTACGGAAAATTAACATTAGACGAGTTAGAGAAAGGATATAGGTATGATAAAGAAAACGACACCTATATTTGTAACTATTGTGAACAGCATTTTGAAGTCGGACAAATTTTCTCAATCGACAATAGTTTTTATGTTGCTGAACACGCAGTTGCAAAGCACATTAAATCTGCTCATGGAGGTAATTTATCGCAACTAATTATGTCAGAAACCAAATACAATACTTTAACGCAAAATCAAAGGGAATTATTGTCCCTTTTTAATTCTGGAATGTCTGACAAAAACATGGCGAAAAAATTAGGGGTTACAGAAGCAACGATTAGGCGGCAGAGGTTTACCTTTCGAGAGAAAGCCAAACAAGCAAAATTCTATTTAGCTGTATATGAACAAGTTTTTGAAACAAAAACACCACCAGAAAATGTCATTGTACCAATTCACAATAGTGCCATATATGTAGATGACCGCTATTTAATAACGGAACAGGAAAGGCAACATATTTTAGAAACATCTTTTAGCAGCCTAACGCCCCTTGTCCTCAAAACCTTTTCACCAAAAGAAAAAAAGAAAGTTGTTATTTTAACTAAAATTGCCGAACAATTTGAAAAGGGAAAGAATTATAGTGAGAAAGAAGTAAATCAAATTCTTAAACCAATTTTTGATGATTATATGACAATTAGACGCTACTTAATTATGTATGGTTTTATGGAGCGTACACGCGATGGCTCAAAATACTGGCTGACAGAGTAAGGAGGTAAGCATGAAACCAATAGTAGACCATATTCAAATAACAGTTAAAGACATTGCTCAGGCAGAACAATTTTATGATAGGCTTATGCCCATTTTAGGATTTGACCTTTCAAAAAAAGTAAGTGCCACCATTCTTGAGCATGATTTGTACGTTGTAGAATATCTGCATGAAAACATGGATTTTGGTATTTGTTCACCAAGAACAGTTTTTATGAATAATACTGTTCACAGGCGTAAACCCGGTGCATTTCATCATTTGGCTTTTAGGGCTAATTCAAGAAAAGAGGTGGACGAACTGTATCAAAAAATAAAGGCTATCGGTGCTAATATAGTATATCCACCGCAAATATTTCTTGAACATGGTCCGAATTATTACGCAACCTTTTTCAAGGACTTGGACGGAATAAAGTTTGAGATTGTTTGCAATATTCCTCTAATAAACGATTTCACAAAAAACTAAATTGGTCACAGAATTTTGAGGTGATATTATGGAGTGTAGTAAATGGCTACTTTGTCCTGTTTGCAATAACAAAACGCGAATACGATTACGGGAAGATACATTGCTTGAAAATTTCCCCTTGTTTTGTCCAAAATGTAAACATGAAACTTTAATCAGAGTACAACAATTAAATATGTCTATTATTAAAGAGCCAGACGCTAAGACGCAGAGCCGATAAACCGTGAGCAGAAAACACGGGGCATCGGCTCTTTCTTTATGCTTACTAAAATGCACTTATGTAATTTGCATTAGAAATGAAACCGTTAAACTAACGGATTAAAGACTTTGCAGCGTTAGTCGGCGGTTTTGAAATCACAATCAAAGCCGCCGTTTTTCTTTTTCAAAAGTAAAACAAGGTGGGTGTGTTAAAGTCGCCCTTTTGTAAGGATACGGCGGTATCTTAGGAGGTATCGCCGTGTCTATTTTGTATCGACAGCATTCGACAATCAGTAGCTTATTAAAAAAAGTCATTACTTGCCTACGGGATATTCCGGCTATCAAGATGAACACACATATCACTATATAATAGTTATTAAATCATTTGTGCCCGACTGGATTTTTTCAGTCGGGCATTTTTGCGTTTATTGATAATAGCAACGAAAACGGCTCATATCGTCTCTCCACGCTTTATATCCACGCCCCGCAAACCCGCATGGAATCTGGGTTTTCTCATAACTCTATCAATGGGCACAATATCTACTTATTGGACTTTTTCATCGGGTCGGGCACCATTTGGGCACCACAAATTGATTCTCACAAACCGCTTTTTTATTGCCTATAGGCACGAATTATCGTTCTATGCCGTCCAAAGCGTCCGCAGGACGCGCAGCCGCCAACAAGTAAATTTTTCGGTTTTGAGCGGCAACAAAAAATTGAAAAATGGCCCTTCAAACGATTACTTCGCCTTTATGTATTCTCTTGGAGAAACATGGTAGTAATCCCGAAAGGCTTTGTAGAAATTGCTGCTGTTGCTATAACCCAATACTGAGGAAATTTCTTCAACTGGCAGTTTTGTCCCTTTCAAAAGGATTACCGCCCGTTCCATTCGTAACGCCAATAAGATTTCTGTAAAGGACTTCCCAACTTCCCGATGCAGCAAGGTTGAAACATAATTCGGGTGATACGAAAAATGCTTTGCAATTTCTTTGAGCGTCACGGTATCAACGTGCTCCCCTATATACTGTACGATTTTTTCCGAAGGGCTTTCGTTTGCAGGCTCCCGCTTTGCATTGACATACTGACGCGCAACCTGAATGAGAAACGACAATGTGAGCGACTTCAAGACAACCTGTGTGTCGGCTTGTCGGTTGGCATACTCTACTACCATCATTTCAAGAAGCGCCCGTATGTTGCAGTCGTCCTCAATTTTGTAATGTATAAATTCATCAGAAAATTTATTGGTTGACGGGTCAAGCAGGAAATGAAATAGCTTTGTGTTTGCTGAAAGCATTGGTAAAAAGGCCCGACAAAAAGTGTCTTTCTGAATCAGTACGCCGATAATCGTTGTTTCCTTGTCGTCATGGACACAAAGAGCGTGACCGGCAAAGGGCTGGCCCGCATACAGCTCCCCCTCCCGGATTGTAATGCGATTATCGTACTTAAAGCTGATGGAATCGTATTCGCCCTGATAGGTGTAATTGAAATAGAAATAATCGTGCCGGTGAAACAGCTCTTGCCGTCCTTTGCTCTGATGGACGACAACCATAATTTCATCTTCCGGCGCACCGGGCCAATAAAACATTTTTTCCTCTGGATTTTCACCAGCGCAATTATGATACGTCCAATCCAACGCCCCAAATTCTCCCCGTAATTTTTCGACCGCCGCGCATAAAATTTCTCGCCCCACCTTGCTACTCCTTTATCAAAAAAGAACTCAATTCTTGTTTTCATTATACTACGTCACATGAGAAAATGCCACTGTATATATTAAGATTTGGCGCTGTTTCTTTGGCCGCAATCTTCTATACTAAAGATTGTTATGAAAAACAGACGGGAGGTTATTCGATGGAGGAAAAAGAGTTAGGCGGTGGGAAAATAATCTTTTATAAAAAGCTGTTTTCCCTTGTGCTGCCAATCGCATTTCAACAATTTATGCTGGCGGCGGTAAGTGCTTCGGACGCTCTCATGCTCGGATTTGTGAATCAGGATTCCCTGTCGGCGGTATCGTTGGCTGGGCAAATCACCTTTGTGTTCAACCTGTTTATGGGCGGGTTGACAATGGGAACAAGCATTTTGGCCGCACAATACTACGGAAAGGGTGACGTAAACGCTATTGAGAGAATATTTGCATATGTCACAAGGGTTTCCTTTTTGATTTCAGCGGTGTTCTTTCTGGCGTCCCTTTTCACGCCCAATTTGTTAATGCGGATTTTTACCCCAGAACCGCAACTGATTGCGGGCGGCAGCGTTTATCTTCGTATTGTAGCAGCGTCCAATCTTTTCACCGGTATCTCACAGATCTACCTTTGTATCTTGAAAAATACAGGGTATGCCATGAAAAGCATGGTAATTGGGTCAAGCGCCGTTGTTATCAATTTTTTCTTAAATGCCGCGCTGATCTTTGGGCTGCTCTCTTTTCCAAAAATGGGGATTGCGGGCGCTGCCCTTGCCACCTCCATTTCTAAGCTCATTGAAATGCTTTGGGCCTATGTGGAATCCTTGCGGAAAAATCGAATCGGGCTACGGATTAAGTATTGCTTTGCAGTAGACCGGCTTTTGGTTCGGGACTACTGGAAATATACAGTGCCTATGATGGGGGACTATCTGGTGTGGGGGTGTGGCTTCACCATGTATTCTGTTATTATGGGACACTTAGGCAGCGACGCCGTGGCCGCCAATTCGATTGCAAATATCGTAAAGAATTTGATTGTTAGTTTTTGTACCGGCCTTGCCAACGGCGGCGGCATTATCGTGGGCAACGAGTTGGGCATGGGAGATTTGAAACAAGCAAAGCAGTACGGCGGTCTGCTCTGGAAAATGGCCCTCATCGGGGGCGTGGTGTCCGGCCTGCTCCTGCTTGCGCTGTCGCCTATAATCTTGAACGTAACAGTTTTAAGCTCCCAAGCGACCGAATATTTAAAGTGGATGTTACTATTTTGCGCCTGCTATATGGTTGCAAAGGCAATTAACATGACGACGATAGCCGGAATTTTCCCCGCTGGCGGCGATTCTAAGTTTGGCTTGATATGTGACGCGATCACCATGTGGATTTTTGCTGTTCCAGCCGGTTTCCTTGCGGCGTTTTATTGGAATCTTCCCGTTGTCATTGTGTTCCTGATTGTCAATTTAGATGAAGTCGTCAAGTTGCCTGCCGCCATTATCCATTATCGGAAATACGGTTGGCTAAAGAATATTACAAGAGAATTGGGAGAGAAACAGGAGGTTTGGAAATGACTAAGCTTGAAAAATTGGACGCCGGACTGGAATACTGTTTGTATGACGCTGGTGTTGTCACCCGCAAAGAAAACGCCTTAAAGGGCTGTGCGAAATTTAATGCCATTGACCCCGCCGACTACACGGCCCAGCTTGCGGCAATCAAGGAGCTGTTTGGCTCCGCTGGTAAAATGTGTGCATCCAGCCTGATTTCAACTGTGACTACGGAAAATATCCATGTTGGAAAGGACTTTTTGACGAAATACAATGTAACGATTTTGGATATTGCTCCGGTAATTTTACTGAAAAAGCTACGGCGGAATCATCCGCTCACGGATATGAATTATTTGGTACAGCTGAACGAACTGCGAAGTTTACGGCTTATCTGGAAAAGGTCGTCACTCACGTGAAGATTGATTATCTGCGCCATATGGAAAAACTGAATGGCCGGGAAGAACTGGCCGAAGATATGTCGAATGTCGTCGAGCATGGGGAACTGTCCTCCATGTACGACGATTTTTTGTTAGAGGCTGTCCGGGCCGTGACGTTGGAGCAGATTGCATCGGAGCAGATGCCACCCGGCTCCCCGCCCGCGTCCAATTTACAAAAAAATATAATATGTGTTGACAAATGATATTATACAGCATATAATATGGATATGAAAATAATATTGAAACTTACATAATATTATAAATTTACACACAGAGAGGTGATAATATGGTATTTAACACCGGAGCAGCTCTTTTAGACGCAATTGTCCTAGCAGTCGTGTCGAGAGAAAAAGAGGGGACTTACGGATATAAGATTACCCAGGATGTGCGGCAGGCGATTGACGTGTCTGAATCCACACTATATCCGGTGCTCAGGAGACTGCAGAAGGACGAATGCCTGGAAGTGTACGATCAGCAGTTTGACGGCAGGAACAGACGTTACTATAAAGTTACGGAGAAAGGGATGGCCCAGCTGAATCTGTATAGAGGTGAATGGAAGAATTATTCCAATAAGATTAATGAATTGTTTGAGGGAGGTGCTACGGCATGAATCGCATTGAATATATGACAGAATTGGCCGCATTATTACAGGATGTTCCGGTGGAGGAGCGCAGGGAGGCGATGAAGTATTATAATGACTACTTTGATGATGCGGGCGAGGAGAACGAGCAGAGAGTCATAGAAGAGCTCGGGAGCCCGGAAAAGGTTGCGGCAACAATAAAAGCCGGCCTCAGCGGAGACGGAGATACCGAGGGAGAGTTCAGCGAGAACGGATATACGGATACAAGATTTGAACAGAAAGATGTGCCCGCCGGAAGGGAAGGATATACGTACGGAGGACAGGAGCCGCCAAGGACGAACCGGACATTGAAGATAATCCTCATTATTGCAATTATCATCGTTGGAGCCCCGGTCGTCATACCGGTTGCAATCGGAATTACATTAGCAGTAGTGTCATGTGTGTTTGCCTTGTTTCTCATTTTTATCGCACTTGTGATTGCATCTATCGCAGTCGTGATAGCAGGAATATCATTATTCTGTATCGGACTCGGCAATCTCGTGCCGGCACTTGCAGTAGGCCTGGCACTTGTCGGCACAGGGCTTTTGCTGGCGGTCATAGGAACGATTGCGACAGTAGGTGCGATAAGGCTTTGCATTATCGTTTTCCCGGGTATCATAAGGGGAATCGTATGGATGTTAAGAAAACCATTCCAGGGAAAGGCGGTGGCGTAAGTTATGAGAAGAGGGTGGAAGATTTTCTGGATAATATGTGCAGTCATTGCCGTGGTCGGCTTTGCATGCTGCATAACGGCGATGGCACTTGGCGTTACGGCTGAGGCGATAGAGGACCGGTTTCCTAATGGATTCAGTATCGTGAAAGAGAGCGAATGGCATCACGACAAAGACACATATACCGGTGAATCAGATGAGAGTCAGACATTTGCCAATATGCAGATTCATGAGATAGATGCCCACATATCCGGCGGAGAGCTGCAGGTGCTGCAGTCGGATTCGGATGATATCAAGATCGAGACATCGGGCGTCGATTCCCGTCTGAAGCTTAAATACTACGTTGAGGACGGAGAGCTGAAGATTGAGACAAAAAAGCACATATGGGGTATAAATGGAGGGAAACATATAGGTACCATATATCTGTTCGTGCCAAAAGGATACGAATTTGATGACGTAAGCTTTGAAGTGGGAGCGGGTTATCTGTATGTGGAAGACATCCTGGCTAACAGCCTTGATATAGAAGTAGGGGCCGGCGCGGCCGAAGTCAGCAGCTTCCATGCAGGCGAGGCGAGCCTGGACTGCGGGGCAGGCAAGATTACGGCAGCAGGGCTGGCGGACTGGGAAGTGGATATCGACTGCGGCATAGGTGAGATTGATTTGGATGTCAACGCGAAGATGGAAGATTACAGCTATTATATCAAATGCGGCATCGGCCAGGTGGATGTAGGAGAAGAGAATTTTACCGGCCTGGGCTCCAAAAAGGCCATCGAACACGCTTCGGGAAAAGAGATGAATATCGACTGTGGAATAGGCAAGGTAAGCGTGGATTTTTATTAGGCAGATACGACAATAATGAATAGATATTGAAGAAGGAGGAATTAGCTATGGAGACAAAGAGACTATATCGTTCAAGGCAGAGCCGTATGATCTGCGGCGTATGCGGAGGCATTGCAGAATACTTCAACGTTGACCCGACGCTTATCAGGCTGGGGCTCGTCCTGCTTGCCTGCACAGGTACCGGCATTCTTGCTTATTTTATTGCCGCGATAATCATACCGGACCAGCCTCAGGCTTAAAACAAGAGGAGGAAAGGCTTCGTATCATATAAGTAGTATTTCATAGGGGTCAGACCCCCGCATATGCGAGGGGTCTGACCCCTATGCAAATTCTGTATATTTTCAGAAAACTTGTCAATACTCTCTAAAAATGAAAAGGAGAGTTTTGACTATGTCTGGGAAGAAGAGCAAACCAATTAACCTTCACGAACTTACGGATGAAGAGAAGATAAAGTATGAGATAGCGGAGGAGCTTGGCCTTCTGGATAAGGTGATGGCAGACGGCTGGAAATCGCTGTCGTCCAAGGAGACGGGGAGGATCGGAGGCCTGATTACGAAGAAGAAGCGGGAGAAGGAGAAAAAGTAACAGAAGTATTACGAATATTAATAAGTGTGAACAATTGCCGACAAAGGTTGAAAATCCAATATCCTTTTGCTATAATCGAAAAACTGGAATAACATGATAAGGTGAGCATATGAACGATAAGATTAGCGTTTTAGATATTGATATTGACAACTATACTGCAAAAGAAGCGATGAAGGAGACGGTCCGATACCTGGAATCAGACCCTGTCAATGTCGTGGAACTGGTGACGGTTGACGGACTGATGCAGATGGATGAGGTGCCGGAGCTTAAGGATGACATACGGAAGTTCGACCTCGTGCTTGCAGGTGACAAGACGATACTGGAGGCAGCAGACATTACGGACAGAAGAACCATACAGGAGACAGAAGGACATGTGTTTATGAAGATGTTCTTCCGCTATATCCATAAGAACCACAAAAGAGTATATCTTCTGGTCGAGTCCGAAGAGGAAGGGGAGCACCTGTACAATTACCTGGAGCATTCCTACAGCGGTTCCCAGATTGTCGGACTGGCCAAAGTATCGGCTCAGAACCGGGCGGACGATATGCTTGTCAACGCCATCAACGGGGGAGAGGTTGACTGCGTGATATCCATATTGTCATCGCCGCTGCAGGAAGAATTTATCGCCAAGAACCGGGGAATACTCAACACGAGAATCTGGATGGGCCTTGGCAAAGGGATACTTCCGGTTGGAAGGCCTGGCTTCGGACAGGGCAGGATAACGCAGTTCTTTTTGAAGAGAATCTTTAAGAAGGAGATAGAAAAAAGGAAGAGAGATATGAGCGGAGCGCTGGTGTCCGCGAAATAAGAAAAATATAAGAATTTATTTTTGGTAACAATGTACATGGTATAGAATGTGAAAAATATATGAAAAGTTGAGGAAATTAACAAAAAATTGTTATTTCCTCTTTCTTTTTTTGTTGATATATATTAATATAGATTTTAGTAGTATGCGTTTTAGGGCTTTGAAAGCTTTTTTTGTTGTGAAAAATGCATATTGAAATGAGTGGAGGAGATGGAATATGATATCTAATCAAATACTTCAAAATACAATTGAAGGATTGAAAGGGATTACGAGGATAGACTTCTGCGTGATGGACACCGACGGTAAATCTCTTGCAAGCACTTTTTCAGAACAGGAGAATTATGAGGAAGAGGTAGTATCCTTCGTGGAATCCCCGGCTGACAGCCAGGTTGTCCAGGGATATCAGTTTTTTAAAATCTTTGACGAACACCAGTTGGAATATATTTTACTTGCCAACGGGGGTGGAGATGATGTATATATGGTAGGGAAGATTGCTACGTTCCAGATTCAGAATCTTCTGGTGGCATACAAGGAGCGCTTCGATAAGGATAACTTCATCAAGAACCTTCTGCTTGACAACCTTTTGCTGGTGGACATCTACAACCGTGCCAAAAAGCTACATATAGACACGGAGGTGAGGCGTGTTATCTTTATCATAGAGACTAAGCACGAGAAAGACAGCAATGCCCTTGACAATTTGCGGACTCTCCTTGGCAACAAGTCTAAAGATTTTGTGACGGCAGTAGATGAAAAGAACATCATCGTCGTAAAAGAACTGGAAGCCAATGACGGACATGAGGAACTGGAAAAAGTGGCAAAGGAGCTATATGAGCTTCTGAAAGAAGATGGCGAGGAAGAGATTCTTATCGCTTATGGCACCATCGTCAATGATATCAAAGAAGTATCAAAATCCTACAAAGAAGCAAAACTTGCTTTGGATGTAGGCAAGATATTCTTCGGCGAGAAGAATATCATGGCTTACAGCGCGCTTGGAATCGGCCGTCTGATCTATCAGCTTCCCATTCCGCTGTGCAAGATGTTCATCCGTGAGATTTTTGAGGGGAAATCGCCAGATGATTTTGATGAGGAGACACTGACGACTATCAATAAATTTTTTGAAAATAATCTGAACGTGTCGGAGACATCAAGACAGTTGTATATACACCGTAATACACTAGTGTACCGGCTGGATAAATTACAGAAAAGCACAGGACTTGATCTGCGCGTATTCGAGGATGCCATAACATTCAAGATTGCACTCATGGTAGTGAAATATATGAAGTACATGGAGTCCTTGGAGTATTAGTAATCAGGAGGAGAATATGATTGAATTAAAAGAAGTGACGAAAGAATACTCAAAAGGGGTTGCAGCCCTTAATGGCGTCAATCTGAAGATTGACCAGGGCGAATTTGTATTCATAGTCGGCGACAGCGGTTCGGGCAAATCGACGCTGATACGTCTGATCATGAAAGAACTTGATCCCACTTCAGGTACTATCGTCGTAAATGGACAGAACCTGAATAGGATGAAGCACAGAAAGATACCGATGTATCGAAGGGGGCTCGGTGTCGTGTTCCAGGATTTCCGTCTTTTAAAAGACAGGAATATCTACGAAAATATAGCATTTGCACTGCGGGTGACGGAAAAGCCTACCCGTGTGATTAAAAAGAAGGTTCCGGCGGCATTGTCCCTCGTTGGGCTGGCTCAGAAGTATAAGTCGTTCCCGAAGGAATTGTCCGGCGGGGAGCAGCAGCGTGTAGCTATTGCTAGGGCGATTGTTAATGAGCCTGCCATACTGCTGGCAGACGAGCCGACCGGTAATCTGGATCCCACCAATTCATGGGAAATTATGAAACTTCTAGAAGAGGCGAATGAGAGAGGGACGACCGTATTGGTTGTTACTCATAACCAGGAGATTGTAAACGAGATGAAGAAGCGCGTTGTTACGATGAAGAAGGGTGTCATCGTCAGCGACGAGAAAAAAGGTGGGTATAGTAATGAGAATTAGTACAGTTGGATATTCGATGAGACAAGGGGTTAAGAACATCCGCAGAAATAAGATGTTTTCCATTGCATCTATCGCCACTATGGCGGCATGTATCTTTCTGTTCGGACTGTTCTATTCCATTGTAATAAACTTTAACTACATAGTAGACAAAGCGGAAGAAGGAGTGGCGATTACCGTGTTCTTCAAGGAAGATGCCACACAGAGCCAGAAGGATAAGGTGGGAGAAGACCTGAAGAATGCTGACGGCGTCCTAAAGGTTAACTACATCAGCGCGGACGAGGCGTGGGATAAGTTCAAAGATGATTATTTCGGGGAATCCGGCGACCTTGCGGAAGGTTTCAAAAGCGACAACCCGCTGGCCAATTCAGATAACTATGAGGTGTACATGTCGGACGTATCCAAGCAAAAAGACGTGGTATCCTACGCGGAAAGCCTGGACGGCGTCCGTAAGGTCAACAAGTCCGACGTCGTGGCAAAGACGCTCACAAGCGTCAACAAGCTTGTCGGTTACGTATCCGCGGCTATTATCGTTATCCTTCTTATCGTGTCGGTATTCCTCATCAGCAACACGGTTACGATGGGTGTCACGGTGCGGCGGGAAGAGATTGCGATTATGAAATATATAGGGGCTAAGGACGGATTCGTCAGGTCGCCGTTCGTAATCGAGGGCCTGCTCATCGGGGTGATTGGTGCTGTACTGCCGCTGATTCTGCTGTATTTCCTCTACAGCAAAGTGATTGAGTATATCATGGTCAAGTTCAGCCTGCTCAACAATATAGTGGACTTCCTGCCGGTAATGCAGGTATATAAGACGTTGCTTCCTGTAGGCCTTGCTTTGGGAGTGGGCATTGGTTTCCTTGGAAGTTTCGTGACAATCAGAAAACACCTTAAAGTATAATATCAAGGGGGATACGTAAGATGCGAGGGAAGAGAATAATAAGTGTGCTGCTGATAACGGTTCTGTGTATGGGGATGGCGATACAGGTGAACGCTTCAAGCATCAGCGACACGAAGAAAAAGGCAGAGGAACTGGAATCAAAGAAGAAAGCGGCTGAGGATGAGAAGAATTCTCTGGCTGCCCAGCTCGATTCGATCGTGGCCGAGATGGAAGACACGAAAGCCAGGATTGACGAAAAAGAGGCTGAGATTGAAAAGAAAGAAGAAGAGCTGATTCAGGCAAAGGTCGATGAAAATGACCAGTACGAGAGCATGAAGAAGAGAATCCAGTATATGTATGAAAACGGCAATTCCCAATTCATAGAGATACTCGTGCAGTCGAAGAGCATCGGTGATTTTCTGAACAATGCGGAGTACATCACGACCATCTCCGAGTATGACAGAAGCATGCTCGTACAGTTCCAGGAGATTGTCAAAGCGGTCGAAGAGCAGGAAAAGGCGCTGCAGGAAGAATACGATGAGCTTGAGACGATGCAGAACGACCTGATTGCCAAGCAGGACAGCGTGAACACCATGCTGGAGGGCAAGAATGCAGAAATCAGCCAGCTGGAGAGCGAGATAGGCGCTACCGCCGATACGCTCGCGAAGCTGGAGGCTGCCGCCGCGGCTGCGGCGCGTAAGCAGGCGGAGGCCACCCTGTCATACAGTGGCGGAAGCGCGGGAGCGTCCGTCGTGTCAGGCAACGGAACATTTACACATCCTTGTCCGGGCTACAGTTACATATCCAGCGAATTTGGCTGGAGGCCTCAGCCGATTCCGGGCGCAAGCTCCAACCACAAAGGGATGGACTTTGCCGCGGCTACGGGAACGCCGATATACGCGGCAGCAGGCGGAACCGTGGTATCCGCAGGCTACAGCGGCAATGCGGGCAACCTCATAATAATCAACCATGGCGGCGGCCTGCAGACATATTATATGCACTGCAATAATATCTATGTAAGAGCGGGGCAGAGCGTTAGCAAGGGACAGAACATCGGTGCGGTAGGAAGTACAGGCAATTCCTCCGGCCCGCACCTTCATTTCCAGGTGATGTCAGGCGGAGTGCCGGTCAACCCGCGTAATTATTTATAAGAACAGGACTCGTATCATGAAGAAAAACAAGGGATTTATCAAGGGGGCGCTCTGTGGCGCCCTTGCTGTGTTATTGGTTGCAGGGCTTGTATCCTGTGGAAGCAGATTAAACAAAGCGTCAGCTGGCAAAGAGGAAGTAGTAGACACTGAGACAGAGGAGAAGCTGGAGATGCTTCAGCAGCTCATTGACGGAAGCTACCTCGGAGATGTGGATGAAGATGCGCTCCAGAGCGGAATATACAAAGGGTATATCAATGGGCTTGCGGACCCGTACTCTGTCTACTACGACAAAGAGGAGACAGAGCAGCTCCTTGAGACGACGTCGGGAGAATACAGCGGCATCGGGGCCGTATTAAGCCAGAACAGAGAGACGGGCATCATCACCATACTGCAGGTATATGACGATTCTCCTGCGCAGAAAGCCGGCATTAAAGATGACGATATCCTTTATAAGGTGGAGGGCGAAGAGGTGACGGGTGTGGATCTGACGGAAGTCGTCTCCAATATCAAGGGTGAAGAAGGTACGGAAGTCAAGATGACCGTATTAAGAGGCGATGCCAATGACGAAGTGGAAGTGACTGCGGTCAGGGGCAAGGTTGAGGCGCAGACCGTCAAGTATGAGATGAAGGACGGCGAAGTGGGCTATATCCGCGTGTCAGAATTCGATTCCGTCACATATGACCAGTATAAAGCGGCCATCGAGGATTTGGAAGGTCAGGGGATGAAAGGCCTCATCGTGGATCTGCGGAACAATCCGGGCGGCAACCTGGCTACCGTGTGCGATATGCTTGACCTGATGCTGCCGGAGGGGTTGATCGTATATACCGAAGACAAGGATGGGAACCGTTCGGAAGAGACATCGGACGAGGAACATCAGTTCAAGCTTCCGATGACTGTGCTTGTGAACGGCAACAGCGCCAGCGCATCCGAGATATATGCAGGTGCGATTCAGGACTATGGCCTCGGCGAGATCATCGGAACCCAGACTTACGGAAAAGGTGTCGTGCAGCAGATATTCGACCTGAAGGACGGTACTTGCGTGAAGCTGACGATCGCTGAATATTTTACGCCAAAAGGGAGAAACATTAATGGAAAGGGCATTACTCCAGATGTTGAGGTAGAGTACGAGGCAGACGAGGCCAATCCGGAAGCGGATAACCAGCTTGACAAAGCACTGGAAGTAATAAAAGGCAATATGTAAGCAAAAGGGGAATGTCTGTTTGGCATTCCCTTTTAATTTGCCTTGTGCTAAAATAAAACATAGTATGTACTTTTAGAAACAGAAAGGAAGCATATATGAAAATATTGATTCAGAACGGGCACGTCATCGACCCGCCGACAGGCAAAGACGGCATATATGACGTGCTGATAGAAGAGGATAGAATAATCAAGGTAGAGCATCAGATAAAGGAAGAAGCCGACCGTGTCATTGATGCAGAAGGCTGTTACGTCATGCCAGGATTTATCGACATGCATGTACATCTGAGAGATCCGGGATTCACGTATAAGGAGACGCTCTCGACCGGAGGACAGGCTGCGGTAAAAGGCGGCATCACTACGATGTGCGCCATGCCAAACACGAAGCCGGTCATCGACGACAGGGAGAAAGTAGAGGATGTGCACGCAAGGGCGGCCAAGGATTCTCCTGCCCATGTGATCCAGCTCGGTGCAGTGACGAAAGGCCAGATTGGCCGTGAGCTGGCTGATATAGAAGGGATGGCGGCTGCAGGCTGTCATGCCATAAGCGAAGACGGCAAGTCGGTGATGAATGCGTCGCTATACCGCAGGGGGATGGAGAAAGCGAAGGAATGTGGCATCTCCGTGTTCGCCCACTGCGAGGATATCACGATGGTAGAGGGCGGTGTCATGAATGCAGATGAGAACGCAGAGCGTCTCGGCCTGAAAGGGATCACCAATTCCGTGGAAGACGTCATCGTGGCGAGAGATATCCTGCTTGCCAAGGAGACAGGCGTGCGGCTCCACCTGTGCCACTGCTCCACCGCAGACAGCGTGGAGATGGTTCGGCTTGCCAAGGAGGGCGGGCTCCCTGTCACCGGTGAAGTATGCCCGCATCACTTTATACTGACGGCGGACGACATACCGGAGGACGACGGGAACTATAAGATGAATCCTCCGCTCCGGGCCAAAGAAGACGTAGCAGCCCTGCGGGAAGGTCTGAAGAACGGAATCATGGATGTCATAGCTACGGACCATGCGCCTCATTCAGAAGAAGAGAAAAACAAATCCATGGCGCAGGCGGCTTTTGGCATCGTAGGCGTAGAGACTTCAGCCGCGCTGACGTATACAGAACTTGTAGAGCCGGGGATACTGACCATGACAGATATGGCAGAAAAGATGAGTACGAACCCGGCCAGCATACTTGGACTGGAAGACAAGGGGTCTGTATCTGAGGGAAAGGCCGCAGATATCGTGATTTTTGACACGAGACGGGAATATACGATTGATAAAGATACATTTGCCTCAAAAGGCAGGAACACGCCGTTCCATGGACGTAAAGTAAAAGGACAGGTCATGTATACGCTGGTCGGCGGGACGGTCGTTTATGAAAATGAGATACGATAGGAGGAAGACGAAGTGATTAATCAGCTAGTGTCTAATATCAGGAATACAGGAGCACCGATTGTTGTCGGTCTGGATCCAATGCTCGGCTATATACCGGAGCATATACAGAAAAAGGCTTTCTCAGAATATGGCGAGACGCTTGAAGGGGCTGCGGAAGCAATCTGGCAGTTCAACAAAGCCATTATCGATAATACGTACGACCTGATTCCAGCAGTCAAACCACAGATAGCCATGTATGAGCAGTTTGGAATCCCCGGGATTGCCGCATTCAAGAAGACGACAGATTACTGTAAGGAAAAGGGGCTCGTTGTCATCGGGGACATCAAGCGCGGAGATATTGGTTCCACGTCGAAAGCATATGCAGTGGGGCATCTCGGAAGAGTTCAGGTAGGGAGCAGGACGCTCGCTGCGTTTGATGAGGATTTTGTAACAGTCAATCCATATCTTGGTTCCGACGGCGTCAATCCGTTCCTCGATGTGTGCAAAGAGGAGAAGAAAGGCATATTCGTACTCGTAAAGACATCAAACCCATCCAGCGGCGAGTTCCAGGACCAGCTGGTCGGCGGTCGTCCGTTATACGAACTCGTAGGAGAGAAGGTGGCTGCGTGGGGAGAAGAACTCATGGGAGACGAGTACAGCTACGTCGGTGCGGTCGTCGGTGCGACTTACCCGGAGATGGGCAGAGTCTTACGCAGCATTATGCCGAAAGCATATATCCTCGTGCCGGGATACGGGGCACAGGGAGGCAGAGGCAAAGACCTTGTACATTTCTTTAACGAAGACGGACTCGGTGCAATCGTGAATTCTTCCAGAGGTATCATAGCGGCGTACAAGCTGGAGCAGTATGCACAGTTTGGCGAGGCGAACTTTGCCGATGCCGCAAGAGCCGCGGTAAAGGATATGATAGCAGATATAAAAGGAGCGCTGGAACATGAGTAAATATAAAGGACAGGCTGCGGTCATCTCACAGGAGCAGATTGCCACAGGCATCTACAGCCTGTGGATTGAGGTTCCGTGCATGGCGTCGGAAGCAAAGCCCGGGCAGTTCCTGTCTCTGTATACGCAGGACGGGAGCAAGCTGCTGCCGCGTCCGATAAGCATATGTGAGACAGACAAGCTTAAGGGGAGATTACGGCTCGTGTATCGTGTGACGGGGAAAGAGACCGGTACGGAGCTGTTTTCCCGGCTGGAACCAGGAGATACGCTGGAAGTGATGGGGCCTCTCGGCAACGGCTTTCCGCTTGAGAATCCGGGAAGGGCGTTCCTGATCGGCGGCGGCATCGGAATACCTCCTATGCTGGAGCTTGCCAAGCAGCTGCCAGGTGCAAGGCAGATTATCGCCGGATACAAAGATGAGCTGTTTCTGACGGAAGATCTGGAGAGATATGGGGAGCTCTATGTGGCTACAGAGGATGGCAGCGCAGGCACGAGAGGAAATGTGCTGGATGCGGTGCGTGAGCACGGGCTTGCCGCGGATATCATCTACGCCTGCGGCCCGACGCCGATGCTCCGGGCTCTTAAGGCATATGCAGAAGAACACGGAATTGTCTGCTACATATCGCTGGAAGAAAAGATGGCATGCGGAATCGGGGCATGTCTTGCCTGCGTGTGCCAGTCGAAAGAGACCGACAGCCACAGCAACGTACATAATAAACGGGTCTGTAAAGACGGGCCGGTATTCTTGTCTACGGAGGTGGAAATCTGATGGATACAAAAGTGAACCTTGCAGGTGTGGAGCTTAAGAATCCGGTTATGACAGCCTCAGGAACGTTTGGCTCCGGGGAAGAATACAGCGAATTCGTGGATTTGAGCCGCCTCGGTGCAGTCGTTACGAAAGGCGTGGCGAATGTACCGTGGCCTGGCAACCCGGTGCCACGGATTGCGGAGACGAAGTCTGGCATGATGAATGCCATCGGACTCCAGAATCCAGGAATCGATGTGTTCTGCCGGCGTGACATACCTTTCCTGAAACAGTTCGATACAAAGATTATCGTCAACGTGTGCGGAAAGACGACAGAGGATTATTGCAAAGTAGTGGAGCGTCTGGCTGATGAAGATGTGGATATGCTCGAGATAAACATATCATGTCCGAATGTCAAGGAGGGCGGCATCGCCTTTGGACAGAATCCGAAAGCGGTGGAAGAGATTACGGCCGAGGTCAAGAAGCGTGCAAAGCAGCCGGTCATCATGAAGCTGAGTCCAAACGTGACAGATATCACCGAGACGGCGAAAGCGGCGGAAGCGGGAGGGGCAGATGTACTGTCGCTTATCAATACGCTGACCGGGATGAAGATTGACATACACAGGCGAGCGTTCTCGCTGGCCAACAAGACCGGAGGCCTGTCCGGGCCTGCGATAAAGCCGGTTGCGGTGCGGATGGTCTATCAGGTGGCAAACGCGGTGAAGCTCCCTGTCATCGGCATGGGCGGAATCGAGACGGCGGAGGATGCCATAGAGTTTCTCCTTGCCGGAGCCTCGGCCGTGTCTGTGGGTACCGCCAATTTCTATAATCCTACTGCAACCGTACAGGTGGCGGAGGGCATAGAGGCTTATATGGAGCGGTACGGGTTCGAACACGTATCCGGGCTGACAGGGCTTGTAAAGTAGAGGAGGTTATATATGGAACAATATAAAAAAGAGTTTATTGAGTTTATGATCGACTGTGAAGTGCTTAAATTTGGAGATTTTGTGACAAAGAGCGGCAGAAATACGCCTTTTTTCGTAAATACAGGCTTCTACCGGACAGGAGCGCAGCTTCGTAAGCTTGGGGAATACTATGCGAAGGCGATAGAAGGCAGCTTCGGCCTTGCATTTGACGTCTTGTTCGGACCGGCTTATAAAGGGATTCCGCTTACAGTAGCCGCAACGATCGCCATCAGCGAATCTTATGGCAGAGACATCCGGTACTGCTCTAACCGTAAGGAAGTGAAGGACCATGGTGACAAGGGGATTCTTCTTGGGAGTCCTATAATGGACGGAGACAGAGTCGTTATCATCGAAGATGTGACAACCGCAGGAACCTCTATACAGGAGACGCTCCCCATTATCAAGGCGCAGGGCAATGTGACCCCGGTGGGTCTTGTCGTGTCGGTGGACCGCATGGAACGCGGCCAGGGTACGAAGAGCGCACTTGCGGAGATAGAAGAGAAATACGGTCTGAAGACGACGGCTATCGTCACGATGGAAGAGGTGACGGAACATCTCTATAACAGGCCATATAAAGGAAAAGTTATCATCGACGATACATTAAAATCGGCAATTGATGCATATTATAAACAATATGGCGTGAAGTAGCAGGAGGGTTTCTTATGAATGAAAAAGCATATAAAACCATGAGTTTCGCAGGGGCTGCCGGTATAGCCACCGGTATCGTCACGATGGCTGTCGCAATTGCGGCAGGCGTGATAATGATTGTGAGTGGGGCACGCTTGTTAAAAGATAGAAAGGGGCTTACATTTTAGCCTGCATTGAAAGGGTGCTATATTTTTGAATACGAAAAACAGAAAAAGAATCCGCATAATCGGGAAAATATTATTTGTATTTTATATCGCGTTTCTCGTTTATTTTCTCTTATTATCTGATTGGTACGGCCGTACGGGAGTGATGCAGGAATACCGGTATAATCTTGTGCTGTTCCAGGAGATCAAACGTTTCTGGGAGTACCGGGAACAGCTTGGAATATATGCCATGTTCACGAACCTGTTCGGCAACGTGCTGATTTTTATGCCTTTTGGATTCTTTATGCCTATGGCAAGTCGTCACAGAAGCTTCTTTTCCGCACTGTTCTACAGCTTTGGACTGAGCCTGTGCGTGGAGACATTCCAGCTCGTGACGAAAGTGGGCAGTTTTGATGTGGATGATCTTCTGCTAAATACGATAGGCGGTGTATTAGGCTATATGATATTTGCAATCTGTGCAGCAGCGAGGAGAAGATATGATCATAAAAAGAAGGCAAAAAGACAAAGAAGAAGATAGGTCGAAGGACATACAGAAGGAGCGGGAGAAACGGCGCAGAAAGATGATGCGCGGCAAGTACGGGCAGGCACCGCTTAAGCACGCCAAAAAGGGGATCAATTCCTGCTGCTATGCAGGAAGCGTGTTCCTGATACTTATGGTAATGCTCGTCTTTTCCTACGTGTCAGAGGGCAGCGTGAGCGTGGCTGCCGGCTTCGCGGGTCTGGCGGTAGCGGTACTGGCCTGGCTTGGGCTGATGTCAGGTATCCGCGGTTTCCGGGAGAGAGAGAAGAATTACATAACCTGCAAGGTAGGAGTCGTCTGTAATGTGCTCCTCCTTTTGGGTCTTATGAGTATATTTTTCAGGGGGCTGTTTTAGATGATCGAGGAAAGATATGAACTTGCAATAGAACGCATTAAAGAAATCAGTAAGGAAGATACGGTGGCCGGAACATTCCGTGACTACTTTTGCTGCATGGCACGGTTTATCGGAATGCTTGATGAACTGAACAGCAAGATAGAGAGCGGAACATATGCGGACCTTCCGCTTGATGAGCTTAAAAAGTGGAATGAAAGCCTGTATGCAGATATACTGCCCGGGCAGTATGAGACGAGCTATGCCAATCCGGATTATGCCGTGAAGAAGACAGGAAGAGAATACGGACAGATACTGAGCTTCCTGTACACGGAGCTGAGAGGCGCAATCCCATATATGTTCGAGGGCAGGAAGGAATATCTGGACATCTTATATGAACTGTTCATAGAGATATATAATGTGTTTGAAGAAAAGAGAGAACCTGAGACTGAGACGCTGAAGGAGATAATCTACTGGTATGCCAGCGATTACTGTGACGTGTTCGCGGCCGACAGGGTCAGGGAGCAGATCGATCCGGATGAGTCATTCGCCACGGATATTATCATGGACAGCGACCTCTCGGACCTGAGATATCTGTACCGGTTCGGAGAGTATATAAGCGAGAATGAATGGAAGACGGCAGAACACCTGAACAGCCTCGATGCATCTGTCATCCGGAAGATGGCTGATACCTTCACGGAAGGCTATCGGATGGGATTCATCAATACGGGCAAGGATCTGTCTAAAAAGTCTGTCGTGAACATCCGGTATGTAATAGGCTTTGAGCGGGTCATCCGCCAGGCGATAGAGAATTTTGCCCGGATGGGCCTCAGGCCTGTCATTTACCGCTCCGGCGCAAGCGTGCTGACGAAACGTCAGCATCTGAAGACCGGCTATTACGGAGCCATTCCGAATAAGCAGTACGAATACGACCATAGAAATGACCAGGGGCTGTATCTGGATAAAAAGTTCATAGAGCGCAGGCTGGAAGTCATCCAGACGGCCTACGAACAGAATAAGGAGCTGGCCGCCCGGTTTGCAGGTCCTGCCTGCATGGATGTCTTCGGCGAGCATCCTTTTTCGCCGGAGCAGAAAGATACGGCAGTCAGGCTTACGAAAAAGCAGGAAGAGCTGTCGCTGCTCTATGACAGCCGTTCCGGGCAGATCACGAATACGTATATCAAAGGCGAAGAGAGGAGCTTTACTATCGTTGCATATCCTGTGCCGGAGATTGGCAGGCAGTATGAAGAGATCTTCGATGAAGTTATCAGAATCAATACGCTGGATGCATCTCTATATGCCAAAGTCCAGCAGACGCTCATCGATGCCCTCGACCAAGGCGAATATGTACATGTCAAAGGCAGAGGCGGCAATAAGACGGATATGAGGGTGCAGCTTTACCGGCTTGCGGATCCACAGAAGGAGACAATATTTGAAAACTGTGTTGCAGATGTCAACATACCGGTAGGGGAGGTGTTCACCTCTCCGGTACTGGAAGGCACGAACGGCATCCTGCATGTAAGCCGCGTATATCTGAACGAGCTGCTGTATCAAGATCTTGAAATGACATTCTCCAACGGCATGATAGCAGAGTATACGTGCGGCAATTTTGAACGGGAGCCGGAGAACAAAAGCTATGTACATGACAACATCCTCCACAGGCATGCGACGCTTCCCCTCGGCGAATTTGCCATCGGGACGAATACGACCGCTTATGTCGTTGCGGGGAAATACGGGATAGAAGATAAGCTGCCGATTCTGATTGCAGAGAAGATGGGTCCTCATTTTGCAGTTGGAGACACGTGCTACAGCTGGAGCGAGGATATCAAGGTGTATAATCCGGATGGGAAAGAGATTGTGGCAAGAGACAATGCCGTGTCAGCAAGACGGGCGGAGGATGTGTCAAAAGCATATTTCCATTGCCACACGGATATCACGATACCTTATGATGAACTCGGCAGCATCACCGTTGTCACCCGGGCGGGAGAAGAGATTCGGCTGCTTGAAAATGGAAGGTTCGTGCTTCCGGGCACGGAGATTCTGAACGAGCCGCTGGAAAAATACAATAATTAGGACATGCGTATTGAACTGCCGACGTTCAGTATGATATGATTCATATAGAAATTTTAAATACGAAAGGATGAAGATTATGCCAAAAGTAGGAATCGTTATGGGCAGCGACTCAGACATGAAAGTGATGAGCAAGGCAGCCGATATGCTTGAAAAATTAGGAGTAGAATATGAGATGACTATCATCTCTGCACACCGTATGCCGGATATATTCTATGATTATGCGAAATCAGCCGAAGAGAAGGATTATAAGGTGATCATAGCAGGAGCAGGGATGGCGGCACACCTTCCCGGCATGTGCGCAGCCATCTTCCCGATGCCTGTTATCGGAATCCCGATGTCCGGCAAGAATCTGGACGGGCAGGACGCGCTCTATTCTATCGTCCAGATGCCGCCTGGAATTCCGGTTGCGACAGTTGCGATTGACGGGGGAGCCAATGCAGCGATACTGGCCGCCAAAATACTGGCGACTTCTGATCCGGAGCTTCTTGAAAGGCTGAAGGCCTATTCCCGGGAAATGAAGGAGACAGTGCAGGCCAAATCAGAAAAGCTCGATAAACTTGGATATAAAGAATATATGAACCAGATGTAAGGAGAAGAGGAATGGATTACAAGAACGCAGGTGTAGATATCGAAGCAGGCTATAAATCTGTGGAGCTGATGAAAGAACACATCAAGAACACGATGAGACCGGAGGTACTGACGAATATCGGAGGATTCTCGGGAGCTTTCTCTATGGAAGCATTCAAGAATATGGAGAAGCCGACGCTCGTATCAGGGACGGACGGTGTTGGTACAAAACTGAAATTGGCATTTCTTTTAGATAAACACGATACGATTGGTATCGACTGTGTCGCTATGTGTGTAAACGATATTGCCTGTGCGGGGGGAGAGCCGTTATTCTTCCTCGATTATATCGCATGTGGCAGGAATGAGCCCGAGAAGATTGCCACAATCGTGAGCGGCGTGGCAGACGGATGCGTACAGTCCGGGGCGGCCCTCATCGGCGGGGAGACGGCAGAAATGCCGGGCTTCTACCCGGAAGATGAGTATGATTTGGCCGGATTTGCGGTTGGCGTGGTCGATGAAAAAGACCTGATAACAGGAAAAGAGCTGAAAGCCGGCGACGTACTCATCGGCATGGCATCTTCAGGGGTGCACAGCAATGGCTTCTCTCTCGTGAGAAAAGTATTTGACATGACAAAAGAATCGCTGAATACATATTATGAAGAACTGGATGCCACATTAGGCGAGGCGCTCATCGCGCCGACGAAGATATATGTGAAGGCGCTGTCCCGCATAAAGGCGGCGGGCGTGAAGATAAAAGCTTGCAGCCATATAACCGGAGGCGGCTTCTATGAGAATATTCCGCGTATGCTATGTGACGGCATGCATGCAGTCGTGGAAAAGGACAGCTACCCGGTTCCGCCGATATTCGGACTGCTGGCAAGAGAAGGACAGATTGAAGAACATGCGATGTACAATACGTATAACATGGGGCTTGGCATGATCGTGGCAGTGGATGCCGGTGATGCTGACAAGACGATGGAGGCGATAAAGGCTGCCGGAGAAGCTCCGTATGTCGTAGGACGCATCGAGGCAGGCGAAAAGGGAGTTACATTATGCTAAATGTAGTTGTGCTCGTATCCGGAGGCGGAACGAATCTGCAGGCACTCATAGATGCCGTGGATTCCGGTGCCGTTGCCAATACGAAGCTGGCCGGTGTGATCAGTAATAACAGGAATGCATACGCGCTGCAGCGGGCGGCAGACAATGGGATTCCGGGGATATGCATATCCCCGAAGGACTTTGTATCCAGAGATGAGTTTAATGAGAAGTTTCTGGAGGCGGTGGATACGATTTCGCCGGATCTTATCGTGCTGGCGGGATTCCTTGTCGTCATACCGCCGGCGATGATAGAGAAATACAGGAACCGCATCATCAATATACACCCTTCTCTTATTCCGTCTTTCTGTGGAACAGGGTATTATGGGCTGAAAGTCCATGAGGCGGCGCTGAAGCGCGGAGTAAAAGTGGCGGGAGCGACCGTGCACTTCGTGGACGAAGGGACAGATACCGGCCCGATTATTCTGCAGAAGGCCGTGGAGGTAGTACAGGGCGACACCCCGGAAGTGCTTCAGCGGCGGGTGATGGAGCAGGCAGAGTGGAAGATACTGCCGCAGGCCGTCGGCCTCATTGCCGCAGGCAGGGTGAAGGTGGCAGACGGAAGAGTGTTTATCAGAGAGTAAAGCAGGATAGCATGACAGATACAGGAGGAGAACGTGGAATGAAGGTATTAATAGTCGGCAGCGGCGGAAGAGAACATGCCATAGCTCACAGTGTGGCAAAGAGCGAAAAGGTTGATAGGATATATTGTGCCCCTGGAAATGCAGGGATAGCGGAACTGGCGGAATGTGTCCCCATCGGTGCCATGGAATTTGACAAGATCGTAGCTTTTGCCGGGGAAAAGGGAATCGACCTTGTAATCGTAGGTATGGACGACCCTCTTGTAGGCGGCCTTGTGGATGAACTGGAAGCGGCGGGTATCCGGGCGTTCGGCCCGAAAAAGAACGCGGCCGTACTGGAAGGATCCAAGGCATTTTCTAAGGACCTCATGAAGAAATATAACATTCCGACGGCAGGATATGAGAATTTTGAAGACCCTGA
Organism: Extibacter sp. GGCC_0201; assembly: GCF_017566055.1. NCBI lineage: Bacteria > Bacillati > Bacillota > Clostridia > Lachnospirales > Lachnospiraceae > Extibacter > Extibacter sp. GGCC_0201. The sequence continues at coordinate 43,619 of NZ_JABFCH010000031.1, forward strand.
AGAAGCGCTTGCCTATCTGAAATCTGCAAAATTCCCAATTGTATTGAAGGCCGATGGCCTTGCCCTGGGCAAGGGAGTGCTCATATGCAATACATATGAAGAGGCGGAAGCCGGCGTGAAGACGATTATGGTAGATAAGCAGTTTGGAGCTTCCGGGAATACGATGGTCGTGGAAGAGTTTATGACCGGACGGGAAGTTTCCGTCCTGTCCTTTGTGGACGGGAATACGGTCAGGACGATGACGTCCGCCCAGGACCACAAACGGGCCGGTGACGGCGATACCGGGCTGAATACAGGCGGAATGGGTACATTTTCGCCAAGTCCATTCTACACGAAAGAGGTGGAAGAGTTCTGTGACAGATACATCTATCAGGCGACGGTCGATGCCATGAAAGCAGAGGGACGGCCATTCAAGGGAATCATATTTTTCGGCCTCATGCTGACGGATGAGGGGCCGAAAGTGCTGGAATACAACGCCAGATTCGGCGATCCTGAGGCTCAGGTGGTGCTTCCACGCATGAAGAATGATCTCATAGAAGTGATAGAGGCATGTGTCGATGGCACGCTTGACAAGATAGACCTTCAGTTTGAAGACAATGCGGCTGTTTGCGTAGTTCTTGCATCCGACGGATACCCCGTTCAATATGAGAAGGGACTTCCGATATCGGGGCTGGAAGAATTCAAGAAACATGACGGATACTACTGCTTCCATGCCGGTACAAAGTTCGACGGGGAACAAATCGTGACGAACGGCGGGCGTGTGCTCGGCGTGACGGCAAAAGGGAAAGACCTGAAGGAGGCCAGGGCCAATGCCTATGCAGCCACCGAATGGGTGAAGTTTGACAACAAATATATGCGTCACGATATCGGAAAAGCGATTGATGAGGCTTAAAGATGAGACGCAGGCCGTAATGCGCAGCAAGATATAGAGAAAGAAGGAGCATGGAAACGTTGAATGATATTCAGTTGATTGGTTACAGCATCCGCAGCCAGAGGCGGAAAAAGGGCATGACGTTACAGCAGCTGTCAGATGCGACAGGATTATCAATCGGATACCTGAGCAATCTGGAACGGAACGCCAACAGTCCGACCCTGGTCAATATCCAGAAGATATGTGAGGCATTTGGCACCTCTTTGTTCAGCCTTCTGGAGACGAATAAAGAAGAAGATATCATCGTCCGTCGGAATGAGCGGGAGCCGATAATCAGCGAAGAGCACAATATGAAGCTGGAGAATATAGACTTTGGGCTGGAAAATGCCTCTTTCATCTATATGACGATCGAACCGGACGGGGCAGGGGACGGACTGTGGTGGGAGCATGAATACCACGAGGTCGGAACTGTTCTAAAAGGGCGGCTGACGCTTACTCTGGATAACCAGACTTTCGAGCTGGACGAGGGGGATACGATTCTCATAAAGGCACACACGCGGCATTGCTATTTTAACAGGACAAAGGAGAGCTGCGTCTCATATTGGACAAGGTGTAAGGAAATAAAATAATCAAGTGATTCTAAAACGGGGTGAAGGTAATAGGGGACCGTGCATTCCAAAACGGTACTGCACTGGAAACTGCCATTTTCTATTTATGGAGATATTTCAGGGGCAGGTGTGACTCATGCGAGTCACACCTGCCCCTGATTGAGGTTATCTATTTCCCGACAGCCCCATGTGCTTGCCAGATACCAAAAAAAGTGAACAGACGGAGCATATGGTAAAAATAACCAGATGATTTGATGTTACGGCATGCTATGATAAAAATCAAATTATTAGGTTAAAGGAGAGAATCATGAAATGAAGAAAGCGGTATTGGATCAGAACATTTTAAAAAAATACAGAGAACATCTGTATGACGAAGAACGGAGCCAGGCGACGATTGAGAAATATATGCGGGATGTCACATATTTCTATCGATATCTGCCGGAGGGGGATAAAGTGATTACAAAAGAGGTTCTGGTCGCATATAAGGGCAGCCTGTCCGACAGATATAAGATGTCCAGCATCAACAGCATGCTTGCTGCCTTGAACGGATTGTTAGAGTTTATGAAGCTGAACAACCTGAAAGTAAAGCTTCATAAGGTACAGCGCTCAGCTTTTTATGATGAGGAAAAAGAACTTACAAAAAGCGAATATAAGAGACTGCTGGATACAGCAATGAATAACGGGAATGAACGTCTCTATATGCTGCTGCAGACAATCTGCGGCACGGGGATCAGGGTGTCCGAACATAGGTATATCACGGTGGAAAGCTTGAAAGAAGGGAAAGCGGTTGTCAAAAACAAAGGCAAAGTAAGGGTGATCTTTATACCTGCCGCGCTTAATAAAATGCTGAAGGACTATTGCCGCAAGGAGAATATTCGGAGCGGCTCCATCTTTATCACCAAAAGTGGAAAACCTATGGATCGGAGCAATATCTGGAACGCGATGAAAAAGCTGTGTATGGATGCAAAGGTGAGCGACAAGAAAGTATTCCCCCATAATCTGAGGCACCTGTTCGCATTAACCTACTACCGTCTGCAGAAGGACGTCGTAAGGCTGGCAGACATCCTTGGCCATGCGAGCATAGAAACGACGAGGACATACACGATGACAACCGGAAGAGAATGTCAGAAGTCGCTTTCAAAGATGAATCTGGTAATCCCGGAGTACAAAAAAACAACATAATATGTATTATGTTGT
>NZ_JABFCH010000310.1:0-206 GCF_017566055.1 Extibacter sp. GGCC_0201
TACAGGATGAGAATCAGAGGCTGATCGGCCAGGTGGCCCGTTCGGTGGAATCTTATCTGCGCACAATTATGAAGCTTTCGGATTCCCTTTATTACGGAGCGGTTAAGAATGCGGATCTGTCGTCGGAGTCGGTCGGTTCTGAGCTGACGCTGCTCTATGACAACAATAAGGATAATGTGGACAACATAGCCCTGTTTTCGGAGGAC
>NZ_JABFCH010000311.1:0-206 GCF_017566055.1 Extibacter sp. GGCC_0201
CTTCCATCTGCGTTGGTGGATTGAAGATGGAGAGGAGGTACTTTCTCAATTATATTACTGTCAGAAAACGGCCGAACTGCTAAAACCATATGGCATACTGGCTCTTATCGTTCCACGGTCTTTTTTGGCTGATTCTTTCACAGATAAGAGCGCCATTGAAGAATTGGAAAAGAACTTCCGTTTTCTCGGTCAGATTTCCCTGGCGG
>NZ_JABFCH010000312.1:0-206 GCF_017566055.1 Extibacter sp. GGCC_0201
TTGCCTATGTGCTGGACGAGAAAAATGATCTGTACAAAAATTTGAATAAAGAAATGATTTCCATTGAAAAGGTGGAGACAAAGCCGGATATTCAGGAGCTGCACCATATGATCAAAGCTCATGTGGAGGCTACCGGCTCCGGGAAGGGACAGGAAGTGCTGGCGCATTTTCAGGAGTATCTGCCTAAATTCAAAAAGATCATTCCG
>NZ_JABFCH010000313.1:0-206 GCF_017566055.1 Extibacter sp. GGCC_0201
GGCATGCTCAACCCGTTCGATGCCGAGGGCCTGCAGCGCCTGGCCGCCGCCGGCCTGACGGCGTTCGCGCTGGAGGCCGCGCCGCGCACCACGCGCGCGCAGAGCATGGACGTGCTGTCCAGCCAGGCCAACATCGCCGGCTACAAGGCCGTGATGCTGGCGGCCAACCACTACCAGCGCCTGTTTAGATCAAGGCGCTCTATGGC
>NZ_JABFCH010000314.1:0-206 GCF_017566055.1 Extibacter sp. GGCC_0201
TAACGGTCAAGTTTCTCTTTGACCGATGGCTTTTCCACTGGCTTTGCAACACCCTTATCAGATTGCGTTTCTACCGGCTCTGAGTTTTGCCTTGACAGAGGGCTTTTGTCTGTTTTGGCGACTGAGGGGTTTGCGTTTGCTCGCTCCTCTTTCTGCATCGGATTTCTGACCGCTTCTTCCATAATGATTTCACTCTTGGATTTGGT
>NZ_JABFCH010000315.1:0-206 GCF_017566055.1 Extibacter sp. GGCC_0201
CTTTATTCGTTTTGCCTGATATTACTTCCCAATTGTCTGCTTTGGAAAATGAGACAGATCTGACAGAAGAAGAAAAGCTGGCCAAGAAAGATGAACTGATGACAAATTACGCTATCAAGTCTGAACGCGTACACACTATCAACCAGTTGCTGAAGGCTTATGCTATGTTCGAAAAGGATGACGAATATGTTGTAATCGACGGACAG
>NZ_JABFCH010000316.1:0-206 GCF_017566055.1 Extibacter sp. GGCC_0201
GCAATGGTTGCCGCTGGGAATGAAGTGCCGGCCTCCAATTTCACGGGTGCCGCCCCCGAATCGAAATTGGCGGTTGTAAAACTGAAACCGGCCAAAAAATATCTCAGGGATTTTTATATGGTTTCTGAAGATGCGCATGCTTACCAGGAAAATGATATCATGCTGGGCATCAAATATCTTCTACTGATGGCCCGGAAATACTCTCT
>NZ_JABFCH010000032.1:0-43355 GCF_017566055.1 Extibacter sp. GGCC_0201
ACAAAGTGTGCAATTAGATTAGTTTCTTAATTACACACTTTATCTTACACGACCCCGTCTCCCTCCGGGCGTATATATAGCCGGGCGCCGCCTTCATCAGAAGCCTTCCTCTTTCCTCATCATCCTGATCTCTCTTCTTTTCTTGGCCTTCTCCCACTCTTCCCTTTCCTCGTCGCTTTCCAGGATGAGCCTTGGAACCGGCGTCGGATGGTCTTCGCCGTCCAGCGCGACCATGGTGAAGAACGCATGGTTGATTGGCGTGCGTTCTCCGCTCAGCGATTCCACGTAGCTGTCTACCTTTACTTCCATGGAAGTCTTGCCTACGTATGTCACCTTGCCGATAATGATGATCACGTCCCTCTGGTATGCCCCCCGGAGGAAGCGCAGGTTATCCACCGATGCGGTGATAACATTCATTCTTGTATGGCGTTTGCCTACCAGCCCCGCCACTTCATCTATCCACTGCATGAGCATGCCGCCGAACAGACGGCCCGCTGCATTTAAGTGGTTCGGCCTGACCATATGGACGGTCTCGACCACTGATTCTGATACTTTTCTGCTCTCAGCTTTCATTCATGACACTCCAATCCGCATTCTTTGGCAAGTTCTGTATAGCAGGCAAGTGTTGCCTTCTCTTCACAGAATACCGGAAATTCCATATTATAATTTCCCCAGATCATGGCTTTTTTATGAGCAAAGTAAAAAGTGGAGAACAGCCAGCCCGCGACCGTAATCTCCAGAAGAAACTCCATAATCTCCCAATCAACACGAAAGTATACCTGTCTGCTTACCGTCTCCATCTTCCGCAGGACAGCCATCTGGCGGCTGTCAAGCCCTGACAGGAACTTCTGTTTCTGCTCCTCTTTAAGGACCGGATAATAAAAGTCTGCATAGGCGATATCTTCATTTGCTTCCAGAATTCTGCCAAAATATGCCGTCATCTTCTCTCTGCTGTCGGCGGATATGATGACAGACTCATATGTTTCAAATGCCTCTTGTACATTGCCTGCCCAGAGGCAGCCATGACGTATGAGTTCTCCTTTTGACATGGAGCGTACCATATGCATTCCCCTTCCTTCTGCAACTTTCTACAATTTCTTGCCAAGCCCTTTCATTATATCATAAGATCTGGTATACTTAAACTGATTTTTCATGTACTGAATTACATACAACACATATGAATGAACAGCATAGGTTGCAAGACCAAATATATAGAGAAGATAAAGGAGCGGAAGGAATATGAGGAACATCAGACTGACGATAGAATATGACGGGAGCCGGTACCAGGGCTGGAGCCGCCTTGGCAAGGAGGAGTCCAACAACACGGTATCGAATAAAATCATTGAAGTGCTGCGCAAGATGACAGGCGAGTATCTCATCGAGCTGAACTGCGGCTGCCGGACAGAGGTAGGCGTACATGCATATGCGCAGGTAGCCAACTTTAAGACAGAATCGGATATGGATTTATTAGATATCAAGCACTATCTGAACCGGTATCTTCCGATGGACATTGCCATCACCAATGTAGAGGATGTGCCGGACCGTTTCCACGCGCAGCTTAACGCCACATCCAAGACTTATGTGTACCGTATGACGATTGACGATGTACCGAGCGTATTTGACCGCAAATATACATACCACTGTTTCAAGATTCCGGACAAGAAGCTCATGCAGCAGGCCGCCCTTTTGTTCATCGGCAAGCATGACTTCAAGAACTTTTCCACAGTAAAGAAAAACAAGACTACCGTAAAGGAAATATTCGAGATAGAAGTGTACGGTGATACGGAGGAAATGCAGATCCTCATACATGCAGATGATTTCCTCCACAACATGGCCCGCCTCGTCGTCGGCACGCTTCTGGAAATCGGCTTTGGGACACGTAAGAAAGAAGACATCGAGGAAATCTTTGCCGGTACCAAGCCGGTCAGCGTCCCCTGTGACCCAAAGGGGCTGTACCTTCAGGAGGTTTCCTATTAAATAAACCAAAAGGGACGTGAAACACCCGGTTGTCAGATACAGGGCTTATGCCTTATATCTGTCCCGTGTGATCCACGTCCTTTCGCCGATTCGCGACATTCGATTCATGCCCGGCTCATTCAGACGACGCCTTTCTGAAGCATAATGTTGGCAAACAGTGCCCCTTCGCCGGTGGCGATGATGGCATATGATTCTTTCGCCATCTTTATGAATTCCGGCTTTGCAATATTTTCCACCGTAACCTCTCCACGCTCATCATGTTTTCCGATGATGACCTTATAGATGTCCCAGATGGGCGTCTTTACATCTTCTCCCTCCGGCACTTCCATGAGCTTGACCGGCTTGTCCGTGGAATAATCAAGCGGGAACAGCTTCAGTATGGCATCCAGAATCTCGGGGACCGTATGGCCGTCGCACCTTATGACGATGCCGTCTTTTCCGACAGACTGTGCGGGAAAGTTGCCGTCAGCAATGACCAGCCTGTCCCCGTGCCCCATCTCGCTTAATACTTTCAGCAGTTCAGGGGATATTATTTTAGGTATTCCTTTTAACATAAGGCTCTACATCTCCTCTTCCGGAACAATCTCTATCCAGTATCCGTCCGGGTCTGCGATAAAGTACACGCCCATCTCCTTATTCTCATAACAGATGACGCCCATCGCTTTATGCTTTTTATACATCTCATCAAAGTCATCGACCGTGAACGCCAGATGAAATTCTCCTTCTCCCAGGTTATACGGCTCTTCACGCCCATTCAGCCACGTGAGCTCAAGCGTAAATCCTCCGGTTCCATCTCCAAGATATACGAGTATAAACGCGCCGTCCGGATCCCGCTTCTCCTTCACAGGAGCCAGGTCTAAGGCTTCTTCATAGAAAGCAAGGCTTTTCTCCAGATCTAGTACATTAAAGTTATAATGATTGAACTTGACCATAAGCAGCCTCCTCTACTTATCCTGGCTGCTCAAGTCAAGGTAGCATTCATATGCTTCTTTATCGGAAGCCCCTTTGTGGACAATCATGTTCACAGCCTGGGCCATCGCTGCAGGATGGTTGCTCTGGAAGATATTCCTTCCCATGTCCATTCCGGAAGCACCTTCCGATATTGCCTTGTAGCAAAGCGTCAACGCCTCATCCTCCGGCAGCTTCTTGCCTCCTGCAACGACAATCGGTACCGGGCACGCGGATACGATTTCTTCAAAGTCTTCACAGTAATATGTCTTCACAATATGTGCACCAAGCTCCGGCAGTATCCTCGTTGCAAGCTTGAAAAATCTGCTCGTACGTTCCATCTGCTTGCCCACTGCCACGACACCCATGGTAGGTATATTGTATTTCAGGCCCGCATCTACCGTCTTACATAGATTGTCAAGGCTTTCCTTTTCCCCGTCCGCACCGATGAATGTCTGCACCGCCATACAGCTCGCGTCCATCCTGACAGCGTCCTCGATGCTGACACCTATTACCTCGTGGCTCAGGTCTTCGTCCACCATGGAAGAGCCGCAGCTCACCCTGAGTGCGATTCCTTTGTTATTGTCTGCAGGGATACATGTGCGCATGGCGCCTCTTGTGCCCATCAGTACGTCTACGTATGGCATAAGCGGCGGTATCACGAGGTCAAGCCTCTCCAGCCCTGCCGTAGAACCCATGAAGTATCCATGGTCGAACGCAAGCATCACCGTATGGCCGCTCTCTGGCTGGAAGATCTTAGACAGACGCTTCTTCATCCCCCAGTCTACGTCCTGCATGCCTTTAACATGAAAACCGCCGTTCTTGGCGAACGGTTCATCTACATGATAATTCTTTGCTACCTTTAATCCATCTACATCTGCCATAATTTTTTCGTCTCCTTTTGATTTTACGTAATACACGCAAGCCCCCCTGCCCAAGGCAAAAGGACTTGCATGTATGTGAAATGTCACTCATATGTACGGAACAGCTTAGAAGTCATAGTCATCCATATTGTCTGCATTAAATTCAGCGCGTTCTGGAAGGAACACAACTCCGGAACCGTCCACATTGTCAGCTTCATCTCCTGTGATCTCGCTGTTGTCTACAATTTCAACTTCACCGATTTCAGGGATGTCTACTTTGTCGCCGATGGTCACTTTATTGCCGGAAGCAAGATAGTAAGCCATGTAGTTAGCGATAGATCCCTGTAAGCCTGTATCCCACAGTCCCCAGTTGTTCACTACGCCTGCCGTACAGAAGTCTTTCATAGCATTCGGTGTTGCAAAGCCTGTGATAGCGACATCTTTCGTCGTCTTTCCAAGGTTCTGGGCAGCCTGTGCCTGTCCCGGTAGTGCTGTAGAGTCGCAGCAGATGACGAGGTTGATATCCTCGTGTGCTGTCAGTACAGACTCGCCTACTGAGATGGCTTTTTCAGCATCCTGCTCACTGTAATAGTTGTCTGGAGCTACATTTTCCCAGTTTGGATACTTCTCAGCAATCATCTTCTCAGCCGCGTCATGCCATGAGTTCTGGTCTGTTACGGTAGCCTGAGAATAATGCCAGCAGTATTTGACCGCATCTTTTGCAGGATCAAGGCCAGAAGCTTTCAGCGCATTTTCAGAAAGCTGAAGCAGGAACGCTCCAAGAATCTCAGGAGAGCCCTGGGATACCATAATCTGTCTTGCATCTGCAGAAACGTCAGAGTCCCAAGTCACTACTGCCAGTCCGGCATCCATGGCCTTCTTCATAACTTCATCAAGACCGGTGGCATCTACTGATGATACCGCGATACCGTCAGCACCCTGGTTAATTGCATTGTTGATAATAGTTACCTGGTCTGCAACTGCAGCTGTAGCGCTGCCGTCATACTTGATTTCAAAGCCGCCGACTTTCTTGGCAAATTCCTGCGCTCCGTCGTTAGCTGACTCGAAGAAAGAGTTTCCTGTAACTTTTGGAACGAATACAATCTGGAGATTATCCCCTGATTCCTTCTTGTCGCCTGAATCCTTGCTGTCTGAGTCAGACCCGGATTTTCCACAACCAACTACCATAGTAGCAATCATGGCTGCACATAATAATGCGCTGATGAGTTTCTTTTTCATTCTTTCGTCCTCCTTTAATATTTTTTATTATTATAAACACTTATAATAACCATTTTGTGAGCCGGCCGCCCTTATCTGCTTCTGTTCTTCTTAAGCCTTGCCAGCAGCTTCTTGTTGCCGCTTCCTGTCATGCGGAACGCAAGCACGATAATCAGAAGAATTCCGACCGGTATATCCAGATACTGAGACGCCATGCCCGACATGTTCAATCCGAACTTCAAGATTCCGATGACACATGCTGCCAGAGCCGTCCCGACCACCCCGCCTTTTCCTCCGAGGTTGGACGTCCCTCCGAGGACGACTGCCGTGATGATAGGCAGCGTCAGTGAACTTCCAAGGTCAGACTTGGCCGAACCGAGATAGCTTGTAAGTACGACACCTGCCAGTGCGGCGCTCATGCCGGACAGTCCGTACGTACTCATGATAATCGGCCTTACCCGAATACCTGAATACCGGCATGCGCTTGAATTCACGCCGCAGAGGAATATGTACCGTCCATACTTCGTCTTGTGCAGAAGTATATATGCGATGACGACAAGTGCGATAAATATGACGAGCTGGTTTGGCATGCCTGCAATATTCCCGGAAGACAGCTTCATGAATGTGTCCGGAAAACCGCTGATTCCCTCATATGCCTCGGAAGATGACATATTGACAACCGCAAGCGCAAGACCTGAATAGAGGAACGACCCTCCGAGGGTGACCACCATCGGCTGTACTCCCGTGTATGCCACGAAGAAACCGCTCAAGAGTCCGCACAGTGTTCCCACAAGAATGCTGACGAGCACTGCCGCCCATACGTTGAAGCCTTTATCCTGCCAGAGCAGCCCTATCGTAATGGATGTCAGACCCACGATGGAACCTGCCTGTATATCTATACCTCCCGTCACCATTACAAATGTGACGAACAGTGAAATGATACATATGGAGATAAAGTCATTGATACTTCCCATCAGTACGTTCAGACGCAGAAACCTTGGATTCAGTTGTCCGAATACGAGGATTTCAACGAGCAGTATCACAATCAAAAACATTTCCCAGCTGAAGACTTTGCTCCTTAGCCCTTTTATCTTATTCATTCAAAGCACCTCCCTCAGCTGCAGTTACCCTAGCCGACAGCCTTTCTCTTCTGGCCTTTTCTACCGACCTTCTCTGTACGAGGGCATCCACGACTACGATTACAATCAAAAGGATACCGGTTATCGTATTGTCATAATCGGAAGAAATCTTCAAAAATACGAGCAGACGGCTGATGGACGCCATGATGATGCCGCCAATCGATGCACCTATGACCGTACCTACTCCGCCGGTCAGGCTGATACCACCGATGACACATGCTGCAATCGCCTTCATCTCATAACCGTTACCGGATATCGCCGTAACGAATCCGACCCGGCTTACATAGAGGATTGCCCCGAACGCTCCGAACAGTCCGCATATCATGAAGGCCTTCATCTTTGTCGCCTGCACGGGAATTCCTATCAGGTTGGCGCCTGCCTCGTTATCTCCCACTGCCGCGAACCGTTTTCCTCTCTTTGTCTTGACCAGAAACAGGAAGATAAGCACCATGATCACCAGATCCATAACGAAAAACCAGCTCAGGTTTCCCACCACGTTCTTCTGGGCGAGCTGTTTGAAGCCAGAGGGCAGGTTCTCCACCCATTTGCCTCCTGTATACAGATATATCAGTCCCCTGTATATGCCGTTCGTGCCAAGCGTCATGATGATGGACGGTATCTTCAGGACAGTGACTCCGATGCCGTTGATCGTGCCGCATACGAGGCCGACCAGGATGCAGAGGCCGATTGCCATCCCCCAGGACGCCCCTTCCCGCAGGTAGGTCGCGCACACCGCTGCGGACAGGCCGAGCTGTGCTCCGATGGAGCAGTCAATCTCCCCTGTCAATATTACAAATGCCATTCCTATGGCGATGAGTACATATACGATAGAACCGTTAAAGCATAGCAGTATATTCTGCGGCTTCAGGAAACTTGGATTCACGACTCCGACAAGCAGAAACATAGCTACGAGGCAGAGCAGTGAAGACAGCTCCCTGGCCTTCAGCGCTTTTTTTATCTTATCCATAATTACTCTCCTTCCTCGTACACTCCGAATGACGCTGCTGTCAGATTATCAAGGTCAATCTTTTCTCTTGTAAATGTATGATTGATATGTCCTTGGTACATAGACACCGCCCTGTCACTCAGTTCTACTATTTCTTCCAGGTCAGAGGATATGAGCAATATTGCCACTCCCTGTTTTTTCAGCTTTCCTATGATGGAGTACACATCTCCACGCGCGCCTGCATCGATACCACGGGTCGGCTCATCCAGAATTACAACTTTCGGGTTCGTCGACAGCGCTCTGGCAATGACGCCTTTCTGCTGGTTTCCGCCTGACAGCGATCCCATAATCTGGTCCTGACCTGTGACCTTGATACGAAAATCGCTGATATACTGGTCTGCCAGTTCTGCTTCCTTTTTCCTGTTGAGGAACAGCCTGCTCATGTTCCGTATCTGGGCAGACGAAATATTCCATCCCACTTCCCTTATCTTGAAGATTCCGTTCAGGAACCTGTCTTCAGGCACATAGTTGACGCCTTTGTCCAACACTCTTCTCGTGCTGAATCCTGTTATGTCTTCACCGTCCAGCAGCACCTTGCCGGACTTCACCTTGTCCATGCCGAATATCGTCGTGGCAAATTCCGTCCGGCCTGCACCGACGACTCCGGCCACGCCGAGAATCTCGCCTGCGTATACTTCCAGGTTCAGATTGCTGAACCCGTATCCGCTGAAGTCTTTCAGTTCCAGCACCGGTTCTGCTGACGTATAGTCTATCTCTACCCTCTCACCTGCCGTCTTAAGTTCGGAATCCGGCGGAAGCAGAGCTTTGACGAGATGGCTTTTTTCAAATTCGGATACCTCTCCGCTCAGGCTTACGACACCGTCCCTCATGATAGCCACATGGGTCGCAATCTGGAACACTTCTGTCAGCCTGTGCGTGATATAAAAGATACCGATGTTTTTCTGCTTCAGCTCTTCTACAAGCTTAAACAGCGATTCTGCCTCATTGAAGCTCAGTGATGACGTCGGCTCATCGAGTATAAGGATTCTCGCATTCCGAAGAAGTCCTTTCAGTATCTCTACAAGCTGCTGTTCTGCAATCGACAGCGTGTTCGCTTTCCGATCCAGTTTCAGATCCCAGCCAAGATGTTCGATCATCTCCACCATACGTCTGTGTATCTCATTTTTCTTTTCGTCAAATCCCATGGCAACATTTTCTTCCACAGTCATGTTCGGAAAAAGCATCGGCTCCTGAGGCACGAGATATATCCCATTGGCAAGGGCAGTTGAAGACTTGGATATGTCTATCTGTTCTCCATTGATATATATGTCACCTTCGTCCTGCTGGTATATGCCCATTATGATTTTCATGAGCGTACTCTTGCCGGCACCGTTGCCTCCGATAAGGGCTATCACTTCCCCTTCGTGCAGTTTCATGTTAATGCCCTTGAGCACCTCGTTAGAGCCGAAGGATTTGCGTATATCCTTAACCTCCAGCAGCGCAGCGCCGGCAGACCTGTTCTTAACATCCTCCATTTTATGCACCTCCATTCCAGTTAGTTGCGATTTTAAACTTTTGTTTTATCCAAAAACATTTGTTTATCATTGTAATGGTATTTCCACACCGGTATACCGATGTCCTGATTTAGTATCATCATACATTTTCGTTCATAATTTGTCAACATATTTGTTACATACATTTGTTGTTTTATATATTTTAGTCATAATATCACGTTATCTTTTATGCACTTTGCCTTATCCCAAAACAAATGAAGTGAAATTTTTATATAATTAGATTTGACAGTGCGCCTATATACTGTTATAATTTATATGCAAAACATTTGCACCTTAACGGTACTTTTGTACATCCAAGATTACAAAAGGAGGATTTATGTCTGATATAAGTACAGAAAACAGCACACAGTTTGAAAAAAATCTGCTTTACAAAGCTTCCTGGTATTATTATATGGAAGGCCTTACCCAGCAGGCCATCGCCGAAAAGCTCGGCATCTCGCGCATCAAGGTGCTCCGTCTGCTGGACCGCGCCCGCCAGGAAGGAATCATACAGATACACATCAAGCCTGATACCGACGAATTTCTCTCTATCGAACAGGAACTCATTCACAAGTATCAGTTGAAGGACTGCTATATCGTCCCTGCAGGTTCGGATAAGGATAACCAGACCGAAACGGTAGCCAAGGCCGCTGCCATGTATATCCAGAACCATGTGACGGATAACTGTTATATCAACTTTGGCTATGGTGAGACGGTCATGCGCACACTCAGCCATCTTTCCCGCTGCGTCTCTGCAACGATTTCACTCGTATCTCTGACCGGCGGCATCACCAATTATCTGCCCGACGCCCATTCCAGCATATATGGTGCCAAGCTGTATCTGTATCCCGCACCTCTTATCATGTCGTCGAAGGAACTGGCCGAGTCTATGATGGAAGAGGATTCTCTTGCTGAGATAACGAAGATGACAGAACTGGCCAATCTCACATTGATAGGCATCGGCGGTATGAACACGGATGCTACGATACTCAAGTCATCCCGCCTGACGAATAATGACTATCTGCTGCTGAAGATGCAGGGTTCGGTAGGCGATTTGATTACCCATTTTATAGACGCGCAGGGCCGGCTTGTCAACGCGGACTTTGATGCACGTATCATCAGCACTCCTCTTGATAAGCTCAAGCAGCTCAACAACGTGATAGGCGCGGCAACCGGTATCGAAAAGCTTCCTGCCATAGCAGCGGCACTGGACGGCAGCTACCTGGATATTCTTATCACCGATGATGTTACAGCAAGGCAACTTTTAAACAAGTATTAATTATAAGGAGGTCAATATTATGGCAAGCTACTTGATGGCACTTGATGCCGGTACCGGAAGCGTCCGCGCTGTCCTTTTTGACACGGCCGGCAATCAGATCGGTGTATCCCAGCATGAATGGGAGCATCTCGAAGACCCTCGTTATCCGGGTTCTATGGATTTCGACTGGGACAACAACTGGAACCTTACGGTCCGGTGCATCAAAAATGTAATCCGAGATACACAGATATCCCCTTCGGATATTGCGGCTATCTCCACTACCTGCATGCGGGAGGGTATCGTACTCTACGATGCCGGTTTCCGTGAAATATGGGCGTGTGCCAATGTGGACGCACGCTCTAACGACGAAGTATCCCAACTGCGCGCTTTGTCTGACTCGCTGGAAAAAGACATATATTCCGTATCCGGCCAGACCTTTGCCCTGGATGCTATTCCCCGCATCCTATGGGTGAAGAACAAGATGCCAGAAGTGTACGAAAAAACTGCTTACGTGAGCATGTTCAACGACTGGCTTATCTATAGGCTAACCGGTATACTGGCATGCGAGCCGAGCAATGGCTGCACTACCGGAATCTTCAACCTTTCCACGAGAACGTGGGATACAGATATCGCCAGGAAATGCCGTATCAGAGATGACATCTATCCGTCGGTGCAGGAAAGCGGAACGGTGGTCGGGCATATCTCCTCTTCTGCTGCAGCACAGACCGGGCTGTCCGAATCGTCTGCAGTCATCGCTGGAGGCGGTGATGCCCAGCTTGGCTGTATCGGAGTCGGAGTCGTGGCGCCGAAGCAGGCTGCCGTATTTGGTGGAAGCTTCTGGCAGTTTGAATACAATACCGACACGGTGAAGACGGATCCGGACTGCCGTGTGAGAGTTAACTGCCACGCCGTACCTGGTATCTGGCAGTATGAAGCGCTTGCGTTCTATCCGGGCCTGGTGATGCGCTGGTACCGGGACGCCTTCTGCCAGCTTGAGAAACAGCAGGCGGAAGAATCCGGTAAGGACCCTTATTACTACATGAATATCCAGGCTGAAAAAATACCGGCAGGCAGCAACGGGATGCTCTGCGCCTTCTCTGATATCATGAACTTCATCAACTGGAAGCACGCAGCCCCTACATTTACCAACTTTGCCCTTGATGCCGAGAAGTTCAACCGCTATACGTTCTACCGTGCTATCATGGAGAATTCCGCAATGGTCACTCGTGGCAACATGGAACTCGTCGCTTCTGTGACCGGTGAACTGCCGGAAGAGATTACGTTTGCGTCCGGCGCCTCAAAGAGCCCGCTCTGGTGCCAGATTCTGTCGGACGTGCTTGGTATACCGGTACACGTACCGAAGGTGCGTGAGGCCACCGCGCTCGGTGCCGCCATCCTCGCCGGAACAGGCGTCGGCATCTTCCAAGATATACGCCAGACTGCAAAGAATCTGTGTCACATAGAGAGCACCTATTACCCGGATGCGCCAAACCACGATACATATAACAAACTGTATAAAACCTGGAAAGAAGTATACCGTGCCCAGCTTGAGCTGGCCGACAGAAAGCTTACCAAAAACATGTGGATAGCGCCAGGTTTATAATATAACAATGAAAGGAGATACATATCATGTTCATCATCAATGAAAACGAAAAGGAGTACCGTTTTGGCGACAGCGGCCCGAAATATCTCATGAAAGGGCCCCGCAGCAACTTCGCTGTAGTACAGTTCCAGGCCGGACAGGATTTTAAAGCACATTACCACAATATCATGGAGGAGAATTTCTTCATCCTCGAAGGTGAGGTGGACATCATCGTGGACGGCACCACCCATACGCTTAAAGCCGGCGACCTGATTCATATCGAACCGGAAGAGGTGCACTATGTGGTCAACAATTCCGGCGGGCCGGTAAAGATGATTTCAACGCTTGCACCATATCAGGAATCTGATAAGATCGAGGTCGACTGATTCCTCCGCTGCAGAATGTCAGTTCAAATGACATTCTGCAGTTTTTATTCCTCTTTTTCAACTCACCTTTGCCGCATATTCATACATGGCCTTTACGATAATCCACACACTCGTAGCACCTGCATCCTGGAAACCGATTGTCGTTCCCTGCGTCTTGGCTCTCCCGAACTTTGCCTCAAAGGTTTTTGTGCTTTCCATCCCGCACCGTGCTGCCTCCTGAGCTTTATCAAGCATCGGCACGAATCCTTCGCCTGCGTACGCAAGCATAGCGTCCACGGCAGGCGAGAGCGCATCTACCATAGTCTTATCTCCTACCTCCGCCTTGCCCCGCTCTTTGATAACTGCCAGGCTGCTCTTCATCATATCAGCAAATTTCTCTGGTCCGACTTCTGTCACCGGTTCCTTCCCCTTAGCTCCACCCAGGAACATACTCCCGAATATGACACCGGAGGCTCCGCCCATGCTCATAAGCATCGCTTTTCCGGCAGTGGCAAATACCGCATACACGTCGTCTGGCTCTTCCATCTTAAGAAGCTTATCCTTGGCTTTTTTCAGACCTCCCGCCATTCCGATTCCGTGATCGCCGTCTCCGATGGCGCTGTCTACTTCTGTGAGCATCGGTTTTGCTTCTATAATAGTGTCTGCCACATAGAGAAGCATATCCTTCGCCTGCTGTGCATTCATCTTTTCCATGTCATCTATTTTCCTTTCTTAGCATAATACGGACTGTAACACGGCATATCATATAATTCCTTCAAAGTATCGTCCAGCTTCAGAAGAGATATGGAGAATCCCCCCATCTCCTGACACGTGCAGTAGCTGTTGATATCCGCGTCATGTACTTTGATACTGTCTGCATCCAACAGTTCCTTAAGCTTCCTGTATACGATGCTCATCTCAAGAACTGTCGTGCTTCCAAGTCCATTTATGAGGACACATACTTCCTCTCCGCCTGCAAGCTCCATATCCGCTTTTATGTTCTTATACAGATATTCCACTGTCTCATCTGCCTGCTTCATCTTCGTGCGTTCGATTCCGCGTTCGCCATGTATACCCATGCCGTATTCCATCTCGTCGTCACCAATCTCGAAGGTAGGCTTGTCGAGGCCCGGTATCTGTCCCGGCGACGTGGCGACCCCTATGCTGCGAAGGTTATCCCTTGCGGCTTCCGTCACCTTGACGACGTCGGCAAGCTCCATGCCTTTGTCACAGGCCGCACCGGCTATCTTGATGACAAACAGGTCTCCGGCAATACCGCGCCTGTCGGTCATACGTTCTTTTGACGCGGATGCGCAGTCATCCCATACTCTTACATGTGCGGCTTCAATCTCTTCGTCTGCCAGAAGCTCTTGTGCCATATCAAAGTTCAGATTGTCCCCTGCATAGTTTCCGTATACGAACAGGACTCCCCTGCCGCTTTCCACCGCAAGAGCAGTCTCATATATCGTTCCCGGATCAGGGGAGGCAAAGACGTTGCCGCACGCCGCCGCGTCGCCAAGCCCCTCGCCGACGAATCCGTTGAACATCGGCTCATGTCCGCTCCCGCCTCCTATGACAAGGGCCACCTTATCCTTCCTCGGCTTCTTCGAGATGACTGCGTTAACTTCCGGATGTTTCTCATAATAATTGCTGTAGCAAGACGTAAAACCTTCCATCGCCTCGTCAACTACATTATCCGCTTCGTTTATAAACTTCTTCATAGATTTTCCTCCACAGAATATATCCTACAACTTTTCAACAAACTCTATCTCCACTTTGTTCGGATCCTCCACAAGCATAAACCTCACTCCGAGCTTGCTGCTTGGCTTTGGCCCTTCCAGAATCGTTATTCCATTCTGCACAAATAATTCTTTCAGTCTGTCTATGTCATCTGTCTCGAGAGCAAAATGCCGGTATACGCCGCGGTCGGTATGCATACCCGACCTGAGACGGTTATCCGCCACATATTCTATGAGTTCCAGACGACAGTTTCCGGGCAGCTCATAATAGTACAGAAAATGGTCGCCCATGTCGATATCGTTCCGCTTTTTAAGTCCCAGAATGGTACCGTAGAACCAAAAGCTCTTTTCCTTATCTGCCATATTTACCGTAATATGGTCAATCGCCTTCAGCATCTGTCTCCTCCAGTCTTTATGATGTTTCTATGAAAAGGGTAATGTGCAGGAACTATTCTCATACACATTACCCTTCTCCATTAATCTTCTCTCAAAGGCGGTGCCAAGAAATCCTTTCCGACTTGTACCGGAACATGTTTTGCGACAATCGCTTCCATCTCATCACACTGTTCTTTTGTCAGGCTCCATCCTACGCAGCCCGGAATAAAATCTAACTGGTCAGGACGCCTCGCTCCGAGCAGGGCACAGCTGACTCCTTTTTCCAGTACCCATCTTACGCTGATCTGAGCTACCGTCTTGCCTAATCTGGCTGCATATTCTTTGAGCTCGTCTATCGCCGCCAGATGGTTCACAAAGTTCTGACCCTGGTATTTCGGATCATCCTCCGCTCTCATATCTCCATCGTTGAATTTCGTGTCAACGGTATATTTGCCGTGAAGCATTCCGCGGCAGAGCGCGCTGTATCCCAATACGGTGATATGGTTCTCTTTCGCGTATGGAAGCTGATTCTCGAAGAGCTTGTCTTCCAGGATGTTGAAGGAAGGCTGAATCGTATGTATGGGTGCTGTTTTCCTCCACTCGTCAATCATCGCGTTCGTATAGTTGGATACGCCGATGGCGCGGATCTTCCCTTCCTTCAGAAACTCGCCCATGACTTGTGCCGTCTCAGCTATCGGAGTCTTCTCATCCGGCCAGTGTACCTGATAGATATCGATATGGTCTGTCTTCAGTCTCCGAAGGCTTGCCTCCAGTTCTTTCCTCAGTGTCTCTGGCCGTGAATCTCTGTAGACGTTGCCATTCTCATCCCAGCTCAGGCCGCATTTTGTGGCAAGCACGCATTTCTCTCTGTAGCCTGGCTTTGAAAGTGCTTCTCCGACCAGCTCTTCGGAATGTCCGGCGCCATAGGCCGGTGCCGTATCTACAAGAGTTATTCCCATATCAATCGCTGCCCTTACGCATTCTATCGCCGGCTCATCGACGATGCCGCCCCATCCGGAGCCTCCCATTGCCCATGTTCCGAGCCCTACCCTTGTAATCTCCAGCCCGTCTACGGCTGTCTTGAAATATTCCATAATCTGTTCCTCCTAATATCTGTATTCCGGTATACCGGTTAGTTCATGAGACAATCATATTAAATCATCGTCATGATGTCAACTGTTTTTGTGTATTTTGTGTATTATTTATATCTTCTCCAATTGAATTTGTGCATTATGCACACACACTTAGCTGCGTTCACCGAGCATAATTTCTTTTGGTCTCTCCATATGTGCAGCGATTGCTGTGTTGACGGCTTCGATATCACCTGATTTCATCGATCTTATGATATCTTCGTGCTCTCTCAGCGTCTCTGCCACACGTCCGGGATGCATCAGAGATGAGATTGCCATGTTCCGGATGCGGTGGATATACATGCCGAACATCTCATCAAATGCAGAATTGCCGGCATAAGCCACGAGCATCAGATGAAACTGGTTATCACACTCGACAAAACGGGTCATATTATTTTCCTCCGCAGATTCGACCAGCTTCCCCATCAGCCTTTCCAGTTCTGCAAACAATTCTCCTGCCTTGTCTGAATCTGCCTCTCTTGCCGCAAGCATCGCACAGTATCCTTCGATTGCGGTACGGACTTGAAACGTCTCTACAATATCCCTTACTTCCATCTCATGCAGCATAAACCCTTTACTCGGTATGATATCGATATATCCCTCCTGTACAAGTCTCTGCACGGCATCCCTGAACGGTGTCCTGCTGATGCCTATCTCAGTAGCGATCTTTGTCTCGGAATAGATCTCCCCAGGTGTAAATTCATTGTTCAGAATCTTCTCTTTCATATACTCATATGCCTGCATCTGCAGTGGCTTCAGTAGCTTCATCGTGGTTTCCCCCTCAATATTCATTCTATAGTAAAGCATATAATAATTTCTGTCAGCGGGTCAAGTTTCTTCTCCCTAAAACATGCACAATAATCGCCGATGATATATAGTAAATATTATTAAATTAATATTTTTCCATTGACCGGTATACCGGTATTTGTTATCATTATGCTATGATGCAATTGCATATGCAGCGGAAAGGAATATAAACTATGGACAAAATCGGTTTTATCGGCCTGGGAATCATGGGGACTCCAATGGCCTTGAATCTACTTAAGCACCACGTGGAACTTCATGTATACGATGTAAGGGAATCCCTCTCTGACCATCTCGTCTCGGTGGGTGCTGTCAAGTCTACTCCCAAGCGGATTGGAAGTACATGCAATATCATATTTCTCATGCTTCCAAGCGGCGGAATCGTAAAAGAAGTCTTATTTGATGAAGATGGCGTCTGCACGGCCATTGCCTCCGGAACTGTCGTCTGCGACATGAGCTCTGTGGCGCCGGAGGACTCCCACTTCTGTTCCCGCCTCCTTCAGGAAAAGGGCTGCTTTTTTCTGGACTCGCCTGTAAGCGGAGGAGAGCCGAAAGCAATTGACGGTACGCTGTCATTTATGGCCGGCGGAGATGATATGACATTCCAGAAAGTCCTCCCCTATCTTCAGATGATGGGCTCCAGTGCTCTTCTTGTCGGCGGTACGGGAACCGGGAGCATCGCCAAGCTTGCCAATCAGATTATCGTAAATATGACGATAGCTTCCGTATCGGAAGCATTTGTCTTTGCTACAAAAGCGGGGGCCGACCCTGAGAAAGTATACAAGGCTATCCGGGGCGGACTGGCCGGGAGTGCGGTGCTTGACGCCAAGCTGCCGATGATTCTGGAGCGTAATTTTGAACCGGGCGGTCCCATCTATATCAATCACAAGGATATTAAGAATGTAGTAGAAGAAGCGCATCTGATTGGCACTCCGATACCGCTTACTTCCCAACTCTTTGAAATCATGCAGGTCATGAAGGTAAAAGGCCATATGGGAGAAGACCACGGCGGGATTGTACAATATTTTGAAAACCTGGCCGACTGCAAGGTCCGGAAGCAGGACATCTGAACTGTAAGGAAAAAAAGGAGGAATGATCGTTATGAATAAAGATGCACTGAACGAGTATCCACGGCCTGACGAGGCAACGGCCGACGAGCTTCTTGCAGAGGAGATCCATTCATATAAGGGGAAGATGGTCGTGCTGGACGACGACCCGACCGGTACGCAGACGGTTCACGACGTTTCCGTATACACATGCTGGGATTATGACAGCATAAAGGAAGGCTTCGAAGAACCCGGAGCGCTCTTCTATATCCTGACCAACTCCAGAGCGCTGTCCGCCGCAGAAAGTGCCGCACTTCATAAGGAGATTGCCCGGACGATCCACCGGATCTCCATGGAGACGGGCACCCCTTATCTTATCATAAGCCGGAGCGACTCTACGCTGCGAGGACACTATCCGCTTGAGACGGAAGTGCTGAAGAATACATACGAGGAATGTACCGGCCGCACTATCGACGGCGAGATTCTGTGCCCGTTCTTCAAAGAAGGGGGGCGCTTCACCGTGGACAATATCCACTATGTCCTGTCCGGGGACGAGCTTATCCCTGCTGCCAGGACGGAATTTGCCAGAGATTCTACCTTCGGGTATGCTTCTTCTGATTTGAGGCAGTATGTAGAGGAAAAGACAGAGGGACGGTACCTTGCCGGCGATGTCATATGCGTTCCGTTGGATTTACTTCGCAGCGCGGATACGCTCGGCGTCGAGTCACTTCTGCTCTCAGCATCAGATTTCCAGAAAATTATTGTAAACGCAGCCGACTACTGCGATCTGAAGGTGTTCTGCACCGCACTGTACCGCGCAATGAAGAAAGGAAAGCGGTATCTCTTCCGAAGTGCCGCCTCTCTTGTGAAAGTTATGGCCGGCATACCCGACAGGACGCTTCTTAGGCGGGGCGAGCTGGTCCGCTCCTCCTTCCGCCATGGAGGGCTCGTCCTTATCGGATCCTACACCAGCAAGACGACGGCCCAGCTTAACATGCTGGAAGGGCTGGACGGAATCGAGCTGCTGGAATTTAACTCGGACCTCATTACCGACCCGGAGGGCCTTGAAACGGAACGGCAGCGGATATTGTCCCTGGCCTCCTCCTGCATCCGGAAAGGCAGGCATGCGGTCATCTATACGAAGAGAAAGAAGCTGATTTATGACAGTGACACGAAGGAAACCGTCTTAAAGCGTTCCGTGTCCATATCAGACGCCCTGCAGTCCTTTGCCGCGCAGATAGATGCGGCCCCTTCCTTCCTCATCGCCAAGGGCGGCATCACTTCCAGCGACATTGCCACGAAAGCGCTGCATATCAGGCATGCCGTGGTGCTCGGCCAGGTGGCTCCCGGCATCCCCGCCTGGGAGACGGGGCCCGACAGCCGGTACCCGGGCATCCCCTATATCATCTTCCCGGGCAATGTAGGGGAGGCTGACACGCTGAAGCATGTCATCTCCTTCTTCTGTCAGTAACTGGAAACGTGCAGGACGGTGCGTAAGCACAATCCTGCACGTTTACTTGTCTTGTGATGCGTCCTGCTTCCTTTCTAGAAGTCCTGACGCTCCTTTTCCATCAATACTTCCTGCCTTCTTTCGTCACGCCTGAAGCCATATCTTTCATAGAATTTACTCGCGTCATCTGTGTGCAGCACTCCGTGCAGGCTGCCTACGTCCTCCATGACAGCATCCATCAGCAGCGTGCCAAGCCCTTTCCCCCTGTAGTCCTCGTCGATAATCACATCCATCAGATAGAAAGTAGTGGCAAAGTCGGTAATAATACGGGCATATCCGACCATGTATCCTTCTCTGTCATACACGCCATAGCAGACGGAACCTTCCATCGCCTTCCTGATCATCTCTTCCGAGCGCGTCCCGGCCCAGTAAGACTGGCGCATCAGCTGCACGATGCGTCCAAAGTCCAGCTTTTCCTTGTCCCTGCTCACATGGAACGCTTCTGTTCCGTCTTGCTTTTCCTCTCTCTCTTTCGCTATCTTATCGATGCTGTCCTGCTCCACCGCCTTCCTGAGCCGCCTCGTATAAGGAAATGCCTCTGCCTCCTGCTGCCCGTATGTAAGCTGGAGGTCATATTCCAGTGGCAGCCATGTGTCAATCGGAGCTTCATTATGCTGTATGAGAGCTTCCATCTTGTCAAGCGCATGGACAAGCTCAGCCTCTCCTGTCCTGCCCGCCTCCAGCTCATCATAGAGGGCGTCAAGCCTCTTTCTTCTGTCCGCCGGAAGCATCTTAGTTACACGCCGTACGGCGCTCTCCTCAGCCTGGCGGTCCTCTTCCCTCTTCTCGAAGCATGGTATATCACCGGTTACGGCCTCGCCCAGGTCGTGGAACAGGCACATCTCCATCACCTTCTCCTTATCCAGCTCAGGGAACTCATCCAGCACAAGCCACGCGAAGACGCAGAGACGGTACACATGTTCCGCCACGCTCTCCTGCCGCCCGCCGGATGTGAAGGAGTGCCTGACCGTACATTTAAGCTTCTCAGCCACAGACAGGAACTCCAATAACGTCTTGTTATCCATCCTATCAGCCCTCTATAATCTTTACATAGAATCTCCGGTTTCTCGGACCGTCAAATTCACAGAAGTACAAGTCCTGCCAGATGCCAAGCAGCAGATCTGCGTCGTGGAGAATCAGCGTCTGGGAAGGGCCTACGAAGCTCGTCTTGATATGTGCATGGGAATTGCCTTCCACATGCTTATAATAGTCTGCATCCGTCGGCACCGCGCGTTCCATGCCGCAGAGCATGTCATGGACGACGTCCGGGTCGGCATTTTCATTGATCGTGAACCCTGCCGTCGTATGAGGCGAGTACACGACCACGATGCCCTGCTTAAGCCCGCTTTTCCTGATATCTTCACGTACCATGTCCGTTACCTTTGACATCTGCTGTGCCCCTTTTGTCGAAATGCTGTGTTCATATAGATACATCTTTTTCCCTCCTTGTTATCTGTCGAGATATTCCATCAGGTTTCCAAATTCCTTTTTCATGAGATGATAGCCGTGCTGATAGAATTCCATCAGCGTGTCGTAGTTCTTTTCCAGTCTTGATACGGTCGGTATGAGCGGACGGAACACGAAGATTCTTCCTTCCTCTTCCATCTGTTCGACGAGACGCATCGTTTTATTGTATTCAAAGTTCCGCCGTATCGTCGTCCTGACCAGGTTCGGATACTTCCGGTAGGCCCGGCGGTATACATTGGCCAGCGCCTTTGAAGTCATCTTCTTGCGGTAGCCCGGATTCCTTGTCAGCATGAGGACAATCTTCTCATTGCCGAGTTCTGACGCCCTCCTGACCGGTATGGAATCGGCAAGTCCGCCGTCCAGATACGGAATGCCGTCTATATTCACGATGGGCGAGACGAGGGGCATGCTGCTGGATGCCCTGCACAGCTTCATGAGCCTCTCTCTGTCTTTATCTTCTTTCATATACTCTGCCTGTCCGGTCACGCAGTTCGTCGTCACGATCTCGCATTCCATATCGGAGGCAAAGTATGTGTCAAAATCAAATGGAAAGATTTCATTCGGATATTTGTCAAATACCATGTCCATATCGAGCAGGCTCTTTTCTTTTATGAACTTTGAAAATCCATAGTAATAGTCATATTCCTTCTCTTTGTGTATCATACAGTCTCTCGTCCTGCCGGGCTGCCTTGATACGTAGTCCACGCCGTTGCACGCTCCTGCGGAGACCCCTATGACATGTGACAGATACACATCCATCTCCATGAGATAATCCAGCGCGCCTGACGTGAATACGCCCCTTGTGGCACCGCCTTCCAGTACGATTGTCGCTTTCTTCATCTATACTCCTCGCTTTCTGTTACCGCATACGCCCGATGATTTCATTTGCCTTTGCATACACTTCCTCCGGTTCTGCTCCTATATGGAAGGTGCCGTTTTCATACAGTACGCTCCCGTTTACCATCGTAAGCACTATATTCTGTTTGCTGCCGCTGTATACGATATTTTTCGTTATGTTGTTCAATGGCTGCATGTTAGGCTGATGCAGATCGACTATGATCAGATCTGCGCATTTGCCTTCTGCCAGCACGTCACAGTCCTTAAGGCCCATGGCATGCGCTCCGTTTACCGTCGCCATCCTGAGCACATCCGCCGCATCGACTGCAGACGCATCGTGCTCCCTGAGCTTGGCAAGCCCTGTTACGAGGAACATCTCCCGGAACATGTCGAGGCAGTTATTGCTTGCCGGACCGTCTGTCCCGATGGCAATCGGAATCCCCTTATCCATCATCTTCCTTATCGGTGCGATGCCGCTGGCAAGCTTCGTGTTGGATCCGGGATTCGTCACTACGTACAGTCCCTTTTCCGTAAAGATATCCAGATCCTCCTCTGTCATATGCACGCAGTGGTAGCCGCCTCCGCCGTAATCATAGATGCCAAGGCTGTCAAGCAGTACGGTCGGTGTCTTGCCGTATCTGCCGATACACTGCTCCACTTCCTCCCTGGTCTCTGAATTGTGCAGATACACCGGCGTCTTATACTTGCGCGCCAGCCCCGCAAGCCCTTGAAGCAATTCCATAGACGTCGTATACTCCGCATGGGCCCCGAAGCAGAATCGGATAAGCTCATGATAGGAATTCAGCTCCTTATACCACTGTTCTTCCTCCTTCAGCGACTGGCTGAAATTGTTCATGGCGCCGCAGAGCACGGTCCTGAATCCGCAGTCGGCAGACGCTTTCGCGACGCTGACAGGATCCATATACATGTCAAAATTGGCGGTGATACCGCTCGTCACGTATTCCATGACCGCCAGCCTGGACAGATGGTACATATCGTCCGGGGTAAGCTTCGCCTCCATCGGGAATACCTGTTTGTCCAGCCAGTCCATAAGGGGCATGTCATCTGCGTACGACCTGAGGAACGTCATGGCGGAATGTGTATGGGCATTCTTAAAGCCCGGCATCACCACATTGCCTTTTACATCGATCTCCCTGTCCCACACAGTCTCTGTATCTTTCCGGGGGCCCATATAAGCGATATGGCTGCCTTCCACCCATACTTCTCCCTCTTCTATGCCGCTTCCCTCCCGCATGGAAAGGATTCTGGCATTGTAAAGTCTTATATTCATGATATGTCACCCTCGTCCAGCCTGTTGACTATGGCAGTCAGCAGGGAACGGAACCGTCCGCTCACGACATCTTCCACCTGGTTGACGTCTTCCGTCACATCGTGGTCCAGTACCCTGTCCGCACTCAGATTCGTCGCAAGGGACAGGCAGAGGACGTCCATCCTGCAGTGGGCGGCCGTTATCGCCTCCGGGACAGTGGACATGCCTACCATATCCGCCCCGAGGAGGCGCATGGCCCGGATTTCTGCCGGCGTCTCGAACTGCGGTCCGGGCGCGAAAAAGTAGGTGCCCTCCTGAAGGGAGAATCCAAGCTCTACAGCCGTTTCTCTCGCCAGCTTGCGCAGCGAAGGCGTATATACGTCGTTCATGCTGAAGAACCGCTCGCCGAATTCCGGGATGTTTTCCCCACGCTGCGGGGATACCCCGCACAGGTTGATGTGATCCTTGATGACACAGATATCACCAGTCTCAAAGTTGAGATTGACGGCGCCTGCCGCATTCGTAAGAATCAAGGTGCGGATGCCGAGAAGCTTGAATACGTAGACTGGCATCCTGAGTTGTTCAAAGCTGTACCCTTCATAATGGTGGAATCTCCCCGCCATGCACAGCACCCGTCGGTTCCCGAGCTTGCCGCACACGAGCTTGCCGGCATGGCCCGGTGCTGTAGAGACAGGGAAATCCGGGATATCTTTATAGAATATCTCTGTCTTATCCGTAATCTCATGTTCAATCTCACCGAGGCAGGTGCCGAGAACGACACCGGTACTTGGCGGCGTCCCAATCCGTTCTCTTATATAATCTGCACTCTTCCTGTAGCATTCATAGTCAGCTCTTTCCTTCATCTTCTTATCTCCTCCTGCTTGAACAATTTTCTTATCGTTTCCTCATACGGCGGCCTCAGTATGCCTTTTTCTGTCACGATTCCGGTTATGAGGCTGTGGTCTGTCACGTCAAATGCCGGGTTATAGCACTTCACGCCTTCCGGAGCCATCGGTTGCTTATAATATTTCTTCTTTATCTCTTCATCATCCCTCAGTTCAATCTCTATCTCATCGCCTGTATGGCAGTCTGTATCTATCGTGGATGTCGGCCCTAGCACATAGAACGGGATGCCGTAATAGTTCGCCAGAACCGCGACGCCGTTCGTTCCAATCTTGTTCGCCGTATCTCCGTTGCCAGCTACACGGTCGCAGCCAACGAAGCATGCCTGAACCCATCCCTTTTTCATGACGGTGGCAGCCATATTGTCGCAGATAAGCGTCACATCGATTCCAGCCTGCAGCAGCTCATAGGACGTAAGCCTGGCACCCTGGAGCAGAGGCCTCGTCTCATCTGCGTATACTTTGAACTTCATGCCGCGTTCTGCCCCGAGCATGAGCGGGCCGAGCGCCGTACCATAACGGGAAGTTGCAAGCGGCCCTGCGTTGCAGTGGGTGAGGATGCCGTCGCCTTCCCGGATAAGGGTCAGGCCATATTCTGAAATGGCCCTGCACATAGCGATGTCTTCTTCCTGTATGTTCCGGCATTCCCGGCCAAGCACGGCAATCACTCCGCCGCGGCCCTTCTGCATATGTGCCCTGGCCGTCTTAAGCATCCTTCGGATGGCCCAGCTTAAGTTAACTGCTGTCGGCCTGGAGGAATCGAGGTAGTCCCCGTAAGCCGTAAGCTCTCTCATAAAGGTATCCATATCCTCTGTCTCTATCTGCCGGGCCAGGCAGTACATGCAGCAGGCCGCGCAGATCCCTATGGCCGGCGCGCCGCGTACCTTCAGATTCCGTATGGCCTCATACATCTCCCCCGGTGTTTCGAGCTCCAGCTGAATCTTCCTTGCCGGAAGTTCGGTCTGGTCTATGATGACGACTTTTTTCCCGTCGCTGCTCAGCCCTACATTTTCAGCCTCGCCATGCCTTTTTGCTTTTGTCCCGTCCATGATGGCTTCCACCTCCTAACTGTATTTTCAAGGTTTTTGCCTGAAATGTCAACCCATAGCTTTAGCCTTGCTATTTCCTTCCATATTTGATAATATAAGCAATGGAACGTCCGTGTATACTGGCGTTGTGCAGCTTAATCAACAGCACCTGGCCTTCCCATGCAGAAATGATATGCATTGTCTACGTATTGCATTTCCTGCGGGCGCGGAAGGTGCACATTGAAATCAGATAAAAGATAAGGAGATAGATAGTATGATAAGCACAAGCAACATAACACTCCGGGTCGGAAAGAAGGCTTTGTTCGAAGATGTCAACATCAAGTTTACAGAGGGTAACTGCTACGGCCTGATTGGTGCCAACGGAGCAGGAAAATCCACTTTCCTGAGAATACTTTCCGGGCAGTTGGAGCCTTCTAAGGGAGAGGTCATCATCACTCCCGGGGAGCGTCTTTCTTTTCTGCAGCAGGACCACTTCCAATACGATGAATATAAGGTCCTGGATACCGTCATGATGGGAAACGCCAGGCTGTATGAGATTATGAAGGAGAAGGAGGTCATCTACGCCAAGGAAGACTTTACAGACGAAGACGGAATCAAGGCCAGCGAACTCGAGGGGGAATTTGCAGCCATGAACGGCTGGGAGGCGGAATCTGACGCCGCAACCTTGCTGAACGGCCTTGGCATCGACGCAGAGCTGCATGATAAGGCAATGAAGGACCTGAACGGGCCGGAGAAGGTAAAAGTCCTCCTCGCCCAGGCATTATTCGGCAACCCGGACATCCTTCTGCTCGACGAGCCGACCAACCATCTGGATCTGGATGCTATCGCATGGCTGGAGGAGTTTCTCATCAATTTTGACAATACGGTTATCGTCGTGTCCCATGACCGCTATTTCCTGAATAAGGTATGTACACAGATTGCAGACATAGATTATGGCAAGATCAAGCTATACGCCGGCAACTACGACTTCTGGTACGAGTCCAGCCAGCTGCTCATCCGTCAGATGAAAGAAGCGAACAAGAAGAAGGAGGAGAAGATCAAGGAGCTGCAGGAATTTATCTCCCGGTTCAGCGCCAATGCCTCCAAATCCAAGCAGGCCACTTCTAGAAAACGTGCGCTGGAGAAGATCGAGCTGGACGATATCCAGCCGTCCAGCCGCAAGTACCCGTACATCGACTTCCGCCCGAACCGTGAGATCGGCAATGAAGTGCTGACTGTCGAAGGCCTGAGCAAGACGATAGACGGGGAAAAGATACTGGATGACATAACATTTACCCTGAACCACGATGACAAGGTAGCTTTTGTCGGCGGCAACGAGCTTGCTAAGACGACACTCTTCCAGATTCTCACCGGCGAGATGGAGCCGGACGAGGGAACTTACAAATGGGGCGTCACGACATCCCAGGCCTATTTCCCTCTGGACAGTGGAAGCGAGTTTGACAACGAGTATACTATCGTGGAATGGCTGACCCAGTATTCCGATGAAAAAGACGTCACATACGTGCGCGGATTCCTCGGGCGTATGCTTTTCTCCGGCGAGGACGGCGTCAAGAAGGTGAAGGTCCTGTCCGGAGGTGAGAAGGTCCGCTGCCTGCTGTCCAAGATGATGATATCAGGCGCTAACGTCCTCCTTCTGGACGAGCCCACCAACCATCTGGACATGGAGTCCATCACGGCGCTCAACAACGGGCTTGTCAAATTTCCCGGCGTCCTGCTGTTCAGTTCACGCGACCATCAGATCGTCCAGACGACCGCAAACCGTATCATGGAAATCGTACCAGGCGGAAAACTCATCGATAAGATAACGACATACGATGAGTACCTGGAGAGCGACGAGATGGCAAGAAAGAGACAGACCTACTCCATACAGAGCGAAGAAGATGACTAAATTTCGAAAGGGGTCAGACCCCTGCCGCGGCAGGGGTCTGACCCCTTTGCAAATTCCTTGAATTATCTGACTCTTTTCTTTATTTTTCTATTTATTCTTTTATATCCCTTTACATAAAAATATGCTTGCAAACTTTTTACGCATGCTATATAATCAGTTTATATAAATAATTTATATAACTCATTTATTAGTGAAAGGGAGTATTATACATATGCCAAGACAAAGACTTACGAAAGACATGGTTGTCAAAGCAGCTTTTGGCCTGGCCCGGGAAGGCGGTCTTGAGAACGTGACGGTAAAAGGGATTTCCCAGAAGCTTGATTGTTCTGTGCAGCCTGTCTATTGCTATTGCCGCAATATGAGCGGCCTGAAGCAGGATGTCATCGATTATACAGGCAGCTATCTCCAGAGCTTCATCAGCGAACGTCTGGACAAGGATGACCTGTTCCAGAGCATAGGGATGGCCCACGCACAATTTGCGAAGGCGGAGCCCCACCTGTACCGGCTGTATTTTTTGCGTAAAAGGGGAGACATCCACTCTTTTGAAGATATATATAAGAAAGAAACCAATCCACAGATTGCAGAATTTATCGCCCGGCAGCATGGCATCTCTATAGAAAGGGCCCGGGAGCTTCATCTAAATATGCTCATTTACAATACCGGCATATCGTTTATCCTTACTGTCCTTGGCAGCGATACCGATATCGGACGCGTTCACGATCTGCTCACCCAGGCAAAGGATATATTTACCCATTCCATAATAGCTGACAGCAAACAGGAGGAACCTAATGAAGACACTCGTACTCTATAATTCAAAGACAGGATTTACAAAAAGATATGCCGAATGGCTCGGGGAAATGACCGGCTGTACCGTAATGCCATTTCAAAAGGCCGTATCCTTGGACCTCGCGCCGTATGGCACCGTCATCTTCGCCTCCTGGTTCCATGCAGGGATGATACAAAAGCTTGGTTCATTCAAAAAAATGAATCTGAACGGCAAGAACAGGATTGTCATGGTAACAGGAAGCACTCCGCCCGGTCTCGCAGAGACTGATACGGCCATCCAGAATAATTTTAAAAACGACGGCGAAAAATACAAGGTATTTTATCTGCCCGGGGGCCTAAGTTATGAAAAAATGGGAATCGGTGACAAGATAATGATGGCTGGATTCCGTAAGATTATCAAAAAAGCAAACGGAGAAGATAGCGAGATGTACAAAAGGATATCACATTCTTATGACAATACCTCGAAAGAATACTTACAGCCACTAGTAAGTTATCTGAATAATCTTTGAATTTGCAAAGGGGTCAGACCCCTGCCGCGGCAGGGGTCTGACCCCTTTCAAAATTATCGTATTTTTTCTGGAAATCCGACTTTTTTCTGTACTTTTCTCAATGTCTTATTGGCAAAATACTGTGCTTTTTCTGCATTTGCTTTTATCACGCCGTCAATATAGGATTTGTCTTTTTCCAGTCTGGCCACTTCATCCTGCAACGGCTTCAGGACAGATACCGCTGCTTCACCGACTGCCATCTTGAAGTCTCCGTATCCTTTGCCGTCAAATTCGGCAACGACTTCTTCCGGTGATTTCCCGGTACAGGCACTATATATGTCGATAAGGTTCTTGACTCCAGGCTGTTCATCCCGGTACAAGATTTGGGCTTCCGAATCTGTCACCGCCCGTTTGCACTTTCTCATTACCGTATCCGGGTCGTCCATCAGGTAGATGCTGGCGTTTGGGTTCTCATCGGACTTGGACATCTTTTTCGCCGGGTCCTGCAGGCTCATGATCTTGGCCCCTACCTTTCCGATATATGGCTCCGGCACGGTGAATACATCGCCGTATATATTATTGAACCGCTCCGCGATGTCTCTTGTGAGTTCCAGATGCTGCATCTGGTCAATGCCTACAGGTACGACATCCGCTTGATAGAGCAGGATATCCGCTGCCATCAGGACCGGGTAGGTAAACAGCCCCGCATTGATATTGTCTGCGTGCTTTGCTGACTTGTCCTTAAACTGCGTCATCCGGTTCAGCTCTCCCATATACGTAAAGCAGTTCAATATCCACGTAAGCTCCGCATGTCCGGATACATGCGACTGGTAATAGATACAGTTCTTCTCCGGGTCAAGTCCCGCAGCGATATAAAGCGTAAGCAGTGCCCTCGCACGCTTCCTGAGCACCGCCGGCTCCTGCCGCACGGTGATGGAGTGCATGTCTACCACGCTGTAGAAGCACTCATATTCATCACTCAGAGTCACCCAGTTCTTCAGCGCTCCCAGGTAGTTGCCGAGCGTCAGGTTCCCCGTCGCCTGCATGCCGCTGAATAACACCTTCTTGTCATTGATCATCTCTCTAATCCTCCCTGTCTATTCTTCCCATGGTGCCACTTCATCCTCATAATACACCACATTCTCCGATATGATATGTGCCCTGCCGCGGGACACTTCCACTTCCGTGACCGCACAGTTCTTATGGACCCCTGCGCCCCAGTATTCGCCCACGGGCCTGCCTTTTATATTATTCAGGATCCCCGCAAGCGCGGCGCCGTGTGTCGTTACCAGAACGACGCTCTCCTCAAGCTCATCCTTCTGGAACAGTTCTGCCAGGAATTCGCCGGTCCGTCTCTTCACATCCGCAAATCCCTCGCCCCCTGCCGGTACCACGTAATGTTCCGGGTCATCGAAAAAAAGCCGGAACTCCTCCGGAAGCTCCCATCCCTTTTTTGAGCAGCACTTGCCCTCGTACTCCCCGAAAGCCATTTCTTCGATACGTTTCTCTTCCATGACCGGAACTCTTCTGTCCCCGAGTATGATCCGTGCCGTCTCTGCCGCCCTCCAAAGGGGGCTTGTATAACATATGTCAAAGGGGACATCCGCGAGCCCTTTTGCGGTCTCTTCCGCCAGATGCCTGCCGAAATCATTCAAGGGAATGTCTACCTGTCCCTGGATGCGCCTTGCCTTGTTCCAGTCTGTCTCCCCATGTCTTACAAAATATATCTTCATCTCTACTGCCTCCTGCCTTCCCCGGGCTGCCGGAACCCGCATATACGGCCTGCCGGGGCTACTTTGATAGTATAGCACATCTCCTGCCATTTTTCATAGAAAAATACAAAGAAAAGTGCTATAATACGCGTAGCGCCGTATGCTGACCCAAACACGTCCGCAAGCCGGCGTAAGTACAAGCAAAAAGGAGCATTGACATGGAAAAGATTACAAGCTTTACAATAGACCATACGAGACTGGTTCCCGGAGTATATGTGTCGAGAAAGGACAGCCCGGGCGGACAGACGATTACGACCTTTGACCTGCGTATGACAAGGCCGAACTATGAACCCGTCATGAACACGGCAGAAATGCATACGATCGAGCACCTCGCCGCCACCTTCCTGCGCAACCATCCAGAATACGGAAACCGTACGCTTTACTTTGGACCGATGGGCTGCCGCACCGGTTTCTATCTCCTTCTTTCGGGAGACTATGAATCCCGTGACATTGTCCCACTCATGAAAGAATTGTTCTCTTTCATCGCCGGATTTGAAAACACTGTCCCGGGCGCATCTGCAAAAGACTGCGGAAATTATCTGGATATGAATCTACCGATGGCAAAACATCTCGCCGCCAGATATGTGGAAGAAGTGCTTGCTGACATAACGGACCGGCAGCTCATCTATCCAGAATAGTACGTCTGCCAGATTTCCCTATTTTAAGATGTACCATCCCTCTTCCTTTATAAAACCGTACTTTTCATATACCGGCCTGCCGGGCTCCGAGGCCAGAAGCCGCACTTCTCCTGCCCCCGCTTTCCTGGCCTCCTCTATAAGCATATCCATAATCTCAAATGCCAGTCCCCGCCTGCGGTAGTCCGGGCTCGTATACATATTCGCAATATAAGCCACTTTACCGGAGGGATTGGAAAAGCCGGGCGGATAGTCATAGAAGAGGACTGCCCCGGTCGCGGCCGCTTTGCCGTCCTCTTCTGCCAATATCTGTATGATTCTGTTATCCGCAAATACCTTTTCAAAAAATGCTTTCAAGTTCTTCCTGATCTCCACCTCTTCGTGTGCCTGCTCATGGATGAGCTGCACACGCCTGAGTTCAATTATCAGATCAATGTCCTCTGCCGTCGCCTTTCTGTACTCCATCCTTCTCCTCTTTCTATATCTTTAGTTGCGCCACGGCACATTTCTTTCTATAATGAATATATATCATACAAAGGAGAATGCTATGGCCCTTTCATATGTCAAACGTTTCATCCGCCTGCTGGCGGGATTATTTCTCTTCGCACTTGGAACTTGCTTCATCGTCCAGGCAGACATCGGCTTGGCGCCATGGGATGCTTTCAGCATGGGGCTTTCCCTTGCCACAGGCCTGTCATTCGGCGATATTGTAATCGTCACCGGCATCCTCATCCTCATCGTCGATTATGCGATGCACGAGCAGCTTGGCTTCGGAACCATACTGAATGCCCTTCTCATAGGAAAATTTATAGACCTGATACAGTGGGGCCGTATTGTTCCCAAGATGGAACACTACGCCAGCGGCATCGTAATGCTGCTGGCCGGTGAAATTATCCTGTGCCTCGCCACTTTCCTGTACGTCGGAGCGGGCCTCGGCTGCGGCCCGAGAGATGCCCTTATGGTCGCTCTCGGCAAACGCTTTCCGAAAAGGCCAATCGGCCTGATCCGCGGCATCATAGAGGGCTCCGTGCTTCTGGCCGGATGGCTGCTCGGTGCTAAGATTGGTATCGGTACCGTCATTGCCGTGTTTGGAATCGGCTTTATCCTCCAGTATACGTTCAAGCTCCTGCGCTTTGATGTGACCGCAGTGCACCACGAAAGCCTGCTGGATACGCTGAAAATCTGGCAGGGCAAAAAAGGCAGAGCTGATTAAAGCTCCGCCGCCCGCCGGAGCGTATCTCCAAAGAGCCGATAGCCGCTCCAGTCGTTAAGCCGTTCGGCTCCAATCGACAGGTAGAACTCTATGCTTGGCTCATTCCAGTCCAGGCATGACCATTCAAGCCTTCCGCAGCCTTGCGTCACGGCAATTCTTGCAAGCTGCGCAAGCAGCGCCTTGCCGTACCCTCTGCCCCGCTTGTCTTCCAGGACGAACAAGTCCTCCAGATATATGCCCGCTCTGCCGAGAAACGTGGAGAAGTTGTGGAAATATAAGGCAAATCCGACTTCCTGCCCCTCTGCCACTGCAAAGAGGACTTCCGCCTTCCCCTTGTCAAATATCCATTCCTTGAGCAGCTCTTCTGTAGCCACTACCTCCTCCGTCATATGTTCATAATCTGCCAGCTTCTTTATGAACTTAAGTATAAGTCCTGCATCTTCTCTTCCGGCAGCCCGGAAGGTTACGTCCACCTCTTCCATCTCGTTTCCTCCTGTACTTATTCTATACTATCCTGCCGGCTCATATCGGTCATAAGGGAAAGTCATATCCTGCTGCCGGCCCTGCGCCCAAGCCACACGCCGAGCACGCAGCCGGCGACGCTGAGCATCACGTACAGCACTGCATACATACGGTGGCCCCGTTCCATAAGCGTAAGGGCTTCCAGGGAAAATGTGGAAAATGTAGTAAATCCTCCACACACACCTGTCTTCAGGAACAGCAGGGTATTCGGCTTTACCCCACCCCTGCCCTCTGCAATTCCTGTCACCACTCCGATAAGCAGAGCTCCTGCAAGGTTCGTGGCAAGGGTAAGGAGAGGGAACGCTCCCTTCCACGGTATAAGGCTGAGCGCATACCGGCACATGGCTCCAAGAGCCCCTCCAAGCCCGACGGCTATCAGTCTGATCATCTCTGCCTCCTCAAAATCTCTTCCAGAATTCCTCTGTCTAAATCTTCAGTACGGATTACCGGTTCCGGCTCATCACGATGCCTGCCAAGCATTTTCTCCATCCAGATCATATCGTACCATTTTCCCTGCTTGAAGCCACATTTCGTAAAATGTCCCACCGTCCTATAGCCGAGCCGCTCATGGAACCTGATGCTGTCCGGGTTCGGATAGGCGATGCATGCATTCAGGTTAAGGACATTCTGGCGCTGCAAGATCTCTTCCAGCGTCTCATAAAGCTTTCTGCCAATCCCCTCCGACCTCCGTTCTGCCTTCACATACACGGTCGTCTCCACCGCCCAGTCATAGGCGGCCCTGTCCTTAAAAGGAGACACATATGCATATCCCGTTATCTCGCAACCATCTTCCGCCAGAAGATAGGGATATCTTTCCTTCACTCTGCCCATGCGTTTCGTAAACTCATTTAAACACGGTACTTCATATTCAAATGTCACTGCCGTATGCTCTACATAATACGCATATATCTGAAGCAGCAAAAGTGCATCTTTTTCTTCTGCCATCCTAATGGTCATCATCTGTACCTCTTCTTCTTTTCTCCCACGCCTGACAGCTTAAGGATGCCATAAAAGACAGATAGCACCGCACCAGCAGCCAGGATCCATTTCCCGTAACCTGCCATCGTGTCTGCCGACACTGTCATCCCGCTCCACTCCATCTCTCTGCCCAGTTCTTCGGCCGCTGCCGCCAGCACCGCCGGAAAGGCATAACCCGCCGCGCCTCCGGCCACGATGCCGCAAAGGCCCAGATGGAAAAGAAAACGCCCCTTCGCAAAGCGCAGCAGTACGATACCAAATGCACAGATACAGGCGATTGCAGCTGCCGCCGCCCTTGCCGCCCCAGATGTCATAACCGCGTACAGCTTAGCCGCCTGCTTCTGCTGTCCTGTCATATGAGACAACGCCTCGTCCGCCGCCAAGCCAAGTTCGCTCTCCAGCCGGCTGCCGGCCGATTCGGCCGCACTTTTCAGGACAGCCCTGTGCAGACTGTCAAGTTCCGTGCCGAAAGCGTCTTCCACGGCATCTATATTATCGTCTACTGCTTTTTCCATATACGATGACACGTCAGGAGACGAAAACGGCGTCCCGTCCGCCGCCGCATACGCCAAGGCATCCATATAGTCCCCGACCAGCGCCCGCAGGTTTTCATCCTGGCTTATCCTGTCGGCGGCATCTTCTATCTGTCCTTGCGTTATGCCCGGAAAGACGGAACGGACGCCATCCCCTATCGTAGAGTCGACGGCTTTCTTGACAAGCGCATCTGTCGCTATCTCTGCACAGATATCCTTCACGGACATGCCGGCCAGGATAAATACAGCCGCCAGCACCAGTGCGATATCCAATATAACGCTGATTCCCCTTTTCATATCCTGCTCCCCTTATCCCCCTTATTCTTATATCACCTTAATCTGGCATACCTTCATCGCCTCCAGAGCCTGGCGATGGCTCTCTGGCGTCACACCCGCGCAGCACGCCGCATCAACGATAATCTCCGTCTCTGGAAGAAATGCTTTGACTATCATTGCATTTGAGATGACGCATATGTCTGTACATAAACCGACAAAAGTAACGGATTCCACCTTTTCCCCGTTGTCATAATCTTTGAGCATCCGTCCAAGCTCCACGCTTCCAAAGGCAGGCTTGTCAATCGGAACCTCGTTGCACAGCGCCTTTATCTGCGGACAAAGCTCCCATCCTTCTGTCCCCCTGATGCAATGGGGCACAGGCAGCTTCTTCCCCTCCTGCGTCTCCATGTAATCGCTTTCATGCGTATCCTGCGTATAGAGTACCCGGCCGTCAAAGCTCCGTATCCTCTCCGCCACCGCCGGGACGATACCCACGGCCTCCTTTGTTCCAAGCGCACCATCTACAAAATCGTTCTGCATATCCACTACAACAAGTATCTTCATAACCGCATCTCCTTTTCACGCCTGTATCCATCATCTTTTTCATAATATCATATCCTGCCTTCAACTTCCAGATGGCAGCATGAAAAAGAAAGCAGGAGAAGATGTCATGTGATATCTCCACCCGCTTTCGGCCTGACGCCCCGCTTCAGCAATCCTTTAAAAGTTAAACTCCTCTTCCCATGCAAAATCTGCCGACGCTTCTATGCTTTTGGGCCAAT
Source organism: Extibacter sp. GGCC_0201 (assembly GCF_017566055.1). Lineage (NCBI taxonomy): Bacteria > Bacillati > Bacillota > Clostridia > Lachnospirales > Lachnospiraceae > Extibacter > Extibacter sp. GGCC_0201. The sequence continues at coordinate 33,852 of NZ_JABFCH010000032.1, forward strand.
GGCCGCACCAGCCCGGAACTCCCGGCTCTTCCACCCTGTCAAGGCTCGGTGTGTACGGCTTTATGTCAAGCACCGGGCTTGCGTCATTCGCATCCGTGTACGCAATCTGCACAATACCGTTTTCATAGTCTATGCCTATGACCTCAGACGTGGTCAGAGCTATAGGATTGGGACGTATCGGCGACCTGGTCGCAAAGACCCCCATCTCATCAGGCGCTTGCTTATACGGCTGTTCTGCCGTAATGACCGCTCTTGCCTCATCATTGTCAAAGTCGCTGAACCACCAGATGACATTCACATGACTGAATCCCTCCAGAGCAGTGAGCGCCTGGACATACTCCTTCTGAAGCTCAATAAATGCCCCTTCTCCATTGCTTCTGATTTTCCCGACAGGGTGCACTTCAAATACTTCCATAATTGTCCCTCCATATATATTTATTTGCTGTACGCTTATTCTGCACCCTGACACCGTGTGAGAGTCAAGCATTTTATCATATGGAGACCCACATCGCCCACACGCCAGGAGCAGATGGAGGGAAGACCTGTCATCTGCCGCGTCGTTCTGTCGGAATCTGTATCTCAGTAAGATAATTTTCTTCCGACTCTTCATCCCACGGTCCACGGTGCACAATCTGGCGGCTTTGTCCTGTCATCTTGAATGCGCTGTTCTCCTGCAGCCATCGCGCCAAATCAAGATAGGCTCCCGCAATGTTGGAAAATGGACCGTACACCATCGTACATGCCATGAAAGGCACTGCCTCCACTGTCCTGTACACATATGCACCACTGCTTTCCACGGGCTTATCCACATATGTGCAGATTTCCACATCCACATCATTTTCCTTATATTCCAGATCGTGGTAGATGGAAAATGTCTGTCCCGACACGGCAATCTTGTTCCGTGCGGCAAAGGAAGCAAGCTCTTCCCACAGCTCACCCTCTGCATAGTAGGTCGGTATAACCTTTCGAAGGGAGAGCACCTGGCACGAAGGAATGGATTTGATCGACACGTTGTAGTGCATCTTACCGCCATGTAAAAGTTCCCTTCTTGCCAGTGTTATCTTCTCGAGCTTCTTGTGTTCCTCTGCGATTCTGTCCGTAATCTCATCGTACTTTTTATCAAGCTGCTCTATGATAGACGCGTCCCTACCGCTTTCTATGGCCGTCAGAATTTCCGCAATCCCGAATCCGCTGTCCCGCAGGTATATGATCTTGTTGAGAACAGGTATCTGAGCAGCGGAATACATGCGGTATCCGGTAAATGGATCCGTCCTCTCCGGCTTTAACAGCCCTGTTTCATCGTAATACCGCAGCATCCTGACCGACACCTGTGTAAGTTTGGAAAATTCGCCGATTCTGAACATCTGATTCCTTCCTAATAGAGATAGCAGAACGAAGTTTCCTGTATTATAGGAAAAGACGGCATGTCCTACGTGGGCTATGCCGTCTTGTATATCGTCTCTGCCAGATTGTAAGCTAAAAAAGAGCACTCCTGCACCGGCAATCTCCCGTGCGGACTTTCATTATGCTACCTTGCTCTTAGCAAGCTCTGCAAGCGTTGCAAAGCCGGCCGCATCATTCACTGCCATTTCTGCCAGCATCTTTCTGTTCACGTCAATGTCAGCCAGCTTCAGGCCATGCATAAATTTGCTGTAGGATAAACCGTTCAGTCTTGCTGCCGCATTGATACGTGCAATCCAGAGCTGACGCATCTGACGCTTGCGCTGTTTTCTTCCTGCGTATGCAGATGTAAGGGCTCTCATAACAGACTGCTTTGCAACTCTGTACTGCTTAGAACGGGCTCCTCTATATCCCTTTGCCAGTTTTAATGTTCTATTGTGTTTCTTCTTAGCGTTCATTCCGCCTTTAATTCTTGCCATCTCTTATATCCTCCTTCAATACATTCCTTATCTTACAGATATGGTAATACTTTCTTCATATTCTTAACGTTGGTTGCATCTGTAACAGTCGGCTTTCTAAGATTTCTCTTTCTCTTTGCAGATTTCTTAGTCAAGATATGGCTCTTATAAGCTTTGTTTCTTACTAACTTTCCTGTACCTGTTTTTTTGAAGCGCTTTGCAGCTGCTCTATTTGTTTTAATTTTTGGCATGATAATATTCCTCCTTAAAGTTTAAATTTGTATTTTTAACGTTTTTCAGTTAAAACCATGCTCATACTCCTGCCTTCCATCTTGGCCGGCTTTTCTATCGTAGCCACATCTTCAAGCAGCTTCGCAAAATCATCCAGTATATGTCTGCTCTGCTGAACATGTGCCATTTCCCTTCCTCTGAAACGCAGGGTTATCTTAACCTTGTTGCCCTTGCTGATAAACTTCTTGGCATTGTTGACCTTCGTATTGAGGTCGTTCGTATCAATGTTTGGAGAAAGTCGCACTTCCTTCAATTCAACGGTCTTCTGCTTCTTCTTCGCTTCTTTTTCTTTCCTTGCCAGTTCATATTTGTATTTGCCGTAGTCGATAATCTTACAAACCGGCGGCTGAGCCTTTGGCGCAATCTTTACGAGGTCAAGTTCCGCCTCCGCTGCAAGCTTCATCGCATCCCTGGATGACATGACGCCCAGCTGCTCTCCGTCTTCGCCAATCACGCGTACTTCCTTGTCTCTGATTTGCCCGTTAATCATTAAATCGCTAATAGTAGTGCACCTCCATCATAAAATAAACATTAAAATAAGTGAACAGTCCACAGACTATCCACTACTATCACTGCATACGACGACCATATAAGTCCATATGGCTCATTCATATTCGATATCAGACCGATAGTCACTCTATTGTGCTATGGTGAGAGTGGATACTCTGCTTTATTTTTTGCTTCATGCAAGGTATAATCTAACACAATTGCGCAAGGATGTCAACTCTTTTCATATTTCTTCTTGAAAACAGTGTCTATTCATGTAATAATAGAGCATAATCTATTTTAGAAAAGAAACTTATTATGGAATGTTGAGAGACATGAGGAGGTTTTTATGCAACAAAAGAGAAGTAATTTTTCCAGCAAACTGGGGTTTGTGCTGGCTGCTTCTGGTTCTGCCGTAGGACTTGGGAACATATGGCGGTTTCCATATCTTGCAGCAAAGTACGGCGGAGGCACTTTTTTACTTATTTATCTGATACTTGCGGTCACATTCGGCTTTTCTCTCATGATTGCCGAAATAGCCATCGGAAGAAAGACCGGCTTAAGTGCCATCGGCGCGTTTAAAAAGCTGGACAAGCGGTTTGGATTCCTTGGAGTCCTGGCATCTTTCGTACCGATTATCATCTTCCCTTATTATTCCGTCATCGGAGGATGGGTCGTCAAATACTTTACTGTATTTATAAGCGGCGGCGCTTCTGCCTCTGCTGCAGACGACTACTTTTCCACATTCATCGGAGGCACCTTCGAACCGCTTGGCTGGTTCTTCCTCTTCCTCGCCGTCACAGCGGTTATCGTCTTATGCGGCGTAGAGAAAGGTATCGAAAAAGTCAGCAAGATCATGATGCCTATACTTGTCGTGCTGACGCTGGTTATCTCTGTATATGGGCTGACACGGGAAGGCGCCATGGAAGGTCTTGTATATTATATCAAGCCGCATATGTCAGACGTATCGGCCAAAACTATTCTTGCCGCCATGGGTCAGCTCTTCTACTCCATGTCGCTTGCTATGGGTATCATGGTAACATATGGCTCTTATATGAAGAAAGACAATCATCTGGAAAGCTCTGTCCGCCAGATAGAATTATTTGACACCGGAATCGCTTTTCTGGCAGGACTCATGATTATCCCTGCCGTTTTCGCCTTCTCCGGAGGAGACCAGAGTGCCCTCAGCGCAGGACCCGGACTTATGTTCATCACGCTTCCGAAAGTATTTGCGAGCATGAAGCTCGGCGGGGCAATCGGGACGATATTCTTCCTGCTCGTATTCTTTGCCGCGCTCACTTCTGCTATCTCGCTTATGGAGACTATCGTGTCCATCTTCCGGGATAAGTTCAACTGGAGCAGAAAAGGAGCCTGTATCTTCGTCGCAGTGCTGGCACTCATCATGGGCACGCCGTCTTCACTCGGTTTCGGGCCGCTCAGCTTCATCAGCTGGATGGGCATGTCCGTACTTGACATTATGGACTTTTTCAGCAACAGCGTACTCATGCCGATTGTAGCATTCTTCACCTGTATCTTTGTCGGTTTCTTTATCAAGACAAAGTCCATCTCCGATGAAGTACGGATAACAGACGGCAAGTTCAAAGCAGAAAAGCTGTTCACTGTCATGATAAAATGGGTTGCTCCAATCTTCCTGCTTCTCATACTGCTCAGTTCCGTGGGCGGCGCACTTGGAATCGATTTCCTGCAGGCGCTGAGCGTTTAAATAGGGGTTTAGTAAGCCAGACCGCCGATGGAGAGGCAGGGGGCATCTACTTTACTGGCACGAACGAAGGCGGCTGTGTAGCGCTGTCGGCTGATAGCAGTGCTTTGGTTCTGTCAGCATAGCGATAAAACTGATAAATTTGGAAACTTTGGTGAAAATAATCGTAACAAAGAAGAGCCGGAATCAGGTACGGGGATGTTATGTTATGTAATATAACATCCTCCGCCTGATTCCGGCTCTTCTTGCAGTAACGGCGTGCTCGCCTCCGCCCTCGCCCTTGTTAAGTGAAGTAGATAGCGGGCGGGGTGCCGGGTGGGAGATGCGCAGGGTTAGGGCTACGTGAAATAGTCGGAGCCTCGTACGCATCGGAGCAGATGCCACCCGGCTCCCTGTCCGCAGCCACTTTACTTTATCCCCCACTTCACTTCACAATCCAGCATTGCATGTCCTGCGCCCCTGCGTATTTTTCCATATACCCTCTTCCATACTCCAGAGCTTTCTCCAGGTCCTTGTTATCTGAAAAAGAATATATGAGGGTGAGGACTTCTTTTGCATCCTCTGTTATCATCGCCCGTTCGGAGTCGCTCGTGGAGCTGCCGATGGCACCTTCCCCGTCAGCAAGTACGGGCAGATGCTCTATATTGATATCTTCCTTTCCTATCCCTTTGTACGTCTCGCCGTCCCTGCCGATACGCAGTACAAGTTCTTCCCCGATATTGGCCGTGTCGTAGGATCCGACAGAAAAGCCGGACTCGATAGATATGAGGTTGTTGACGTCCACTACCGTATTTACTTCATATAGCCCCTTTCCCTGTCCTATCCTCCGGATCAGCGCCTCTGAAGATACCCGGTATCTGCTCGGATCCTTGCCAAATGCCTTGTAGGCCAGACGGGATTCCCTGATATTCGGAATATCGTTTACTCCAAAGTCGAATATCTTGTCTTTTGTCTTTTTGAATATATCCTTTTTCAGATACGACCACATTTCGTCATTTTTCTTAGCTACTTTCACCTTATACTGCATACAGCCGATTCTGACGGCCGGCCACAGTTCTTTCATCCCGGTATCAATCTCCAGCTTCTTCATCCTCAACCACCTTTTCCTTCTTTAGCCCCGCCTGATATGGCGGAACACTTTCTGCATCGTAATGAATGGGGCAGACGCTTCCGGCGCTGAAGCACTGGAAGCGTCTGCCCCTCATTCTTACGTTATATTTACACGATTCTGCCTATCTCTTGTTCCCCATATTGAACACCGCCAGGACCCCGGGGCCTGTGTGGCTACCGATTACCGTACCGATATTGTTGATCAGGATATTGTCCACACCCATCTTCTCGCGCACAAGAGATGCTACATATTCCGCCTCTTCGATACAGTCGCCATGTGTAATCATGATAATATCATTGTCCCATCCTTTTGACTGTTCTACAGCCATGTCCACAATCTTGTTCAGAGATTTCTTACGGCCTCTTTCCTTCCCGACTACCTGCAGCGTTCCGCTGTTGTCCACATGGATAATCGGCTTTATCTTTACCATCGTGCCGACAACCGCAGTCGCTTTGGAGACACGTCCGCCCCTGTGCAGATGGTTCAAATCGTCCACCGTCACATTGTGGCATACATGGAGCTTGTTATCTTCTACCCACTGTGCCGCCTCATCGATGGTTTTTCCTGCCTCTTTGAGCTGAAGCACCTTATATAACAGCAGGCCTTCTCCTAGACACGCGCACAGTGTATCTATGGCAATCACCTTCGCTTCCGGATACTCTTCCGCCAGTTCGGCAGCCGCTATCTGCATACTGTTGCATGTGCCGCTCAAGCCGGACGAAAATCCGAGATGAAGCACATCTTTTCCTTCTTTTATAATAGGCTCCAGCGCTTCTTTCGCCTCCTCAGGATTCACCTGTGAAGTCACTGACATTTTACCTTCCCGCAGCTTGTCAAAAAATTCTTTGGAAGTCAGTCCTTCCATATCGGGGTAGGTCTCGCCGTCAATCGTATAATGAAGCGGTATCACCGGTACATTTCGCTCCTGCAGCCATTCCTTCGGCAAATCAACCGTGCTGTTTACAGTTATCACATAATCTCTCATACCCTAGTCCTCCTTCTCCTTGCCTGCACTCATCATACCACTTTTTCCCATGTTACGCAAAACGTTTTTAAATGTAAAGGTAAACAATACCGACGTCGTAAGCACGGATATGATATCTGCGATTGGCTCTGCCCGGTATATTCCTATGACTCCCATGAATTTCGGAAGTATGATTGCGAGCGGTATAAGCAGAATCACCTTACGCAGCAGAGCGATAAACAGCGATACCTTCGCCTGCCCCAATGCCAGAAATGTAGACTGGCATGCGGACTGTATCCCAAATATCATGATGCCAAAGAAGTATATTGGCATAAACTTGCATGTCAGGGCTACCAGCTTGCCGTTATTCGTGAACAGAGCGGCATACACTTTCGGTGCCAGCACCGCGATACCCGCCAGGACAAAGGTAGCTGCAAAGCAGACAAGCAGCATTCTGACAAATGCTCCTTTTACCCTTTTTTTGTTCCCTGCTCCGTAATTGTAGCTGATGATCGGCTGTATTCCCTGGGTAATTCCCTGCACTGGAATGACGATGAGCTGCATGACGCTCGTCATGATGGACATTGTTCCTACATACAGGTCACCCCCGTATCTCTGAAGCCCTGAATTCAAAGTGATGCTCACGAGGCTTTCTGTACTCTGCATGATGAACGGGGATATCCCGAGCCCGGCGATATGTACTACGATATCTTTCTGTAGCTTCATGTATGATATCCTGAGCCTCATGACGCTCTTTTCCGAGAGAAGGAAACGTAGCACCCATGCCGCGCTGACGGCCTGTGAGATAATTGTCGCAAGGGCGGCTCCCTTAACCCCCATGTGCAGAGCGAAGATAAATATCGGATCCAGGACAATATTGATTACCGCTCCTATCAGTACGGAAAACATGGCGGTCCTTGCCTCACCCTGACCGCTGATAAATGTATTCAGCCCTATTGCTATCTGCACGAACACCGTGCCTATAAGATAGATGGATATGTACGACTCCGCATAGGATATTGTCTGTCCGCTGGCTCCAAACGCATACAGTATCGGCGTCTTGCATATGTAGAAGAAAATGGTCAGCACTATGGAAAATATGATTAGCAGCCCTGCTGAGTTGCCAAGTATCCGTTCCGCCCTGTCATGGTCTCTTTTCCCGAGCTGTATGGATGCAAGCGGTGCTCCCCCCATACCTGCAAACGCGCTGAACGCTGCGATAAGCATGATGATGGGGAAGGTGACTCCCACGCCTGTCAGCGCCACATCCCCATATCCCGCGATATGTCCGATATAGATTCTGTCTACAATGTTATAGAGGACGTTGATGAGCTGAGCCGCAACCGCCGGTACCGCCATACCTGCCATGAGCCGTCCCAGCGGCGCGGTGCCAAGCCGTTCATCCCTTCCGCCGTCGCTGTTCTTCTGTCGAGTATCTGCCGCCATATGTAACCTCCTGATCTAATCTTACACTAAGTATCCCTGTCCACAGGCATACACTAAGACCAAGAGCCCGGCAAGCCGGCCTCTTGGTTTATAATCATAGCTCTGTTATTATGCTTTCTATATTATTATAACACATTTTAGTTCAGTTTTATATTCAAATAATTCCGTCCGGATAAAGTCTTGTTGAAGCAGAGGCTGCACACGATGATAATGCAGCCGGCCGCGAAGCCGATCCAGTTGAACAGGGCGGTCAGCACCAGCAGAAGCAGACGCATGAACTTCAGGGCATAGCCCAGCTCAAAGTTCGGCTGCGTGTAGTTTGCCACAGCTACGAATGCCATATACAGCATAACCTCTGCATTGAACCACCCTGATTTGACCGAAAATTCCCCCATGACAAGGCCCGCGATTACACTCAGCGGGGTACTCAGCATACTCGGTGTATTTAGTGCCGCAAGCCGCAGCCCGTCGATGGCGATCTCCAGTATAAGCAGCTGGAAGATCAGGGGAATATTCACCATGTCTTTCACTGCCACGAAAGCGAACACGTCCGGAAGCCAGTTCAGGTTCTGCATGAACAGCAGGAACAGCGGTGTCAGAAAGACGGTCATGATTGTAATCAGCGCCCTGGACACTTTCAGGTAGATACCTGTCAACGTCGGGAAATAGTAGTCATTCGCCTCTTCGATCATATCCAGGATAGAGGTCGGCAGAATCATCGCTGACGGCGAGTTGTCGACGAGGATTACCACTTTCCCTTCAAGGAGGCAGGCTGCAGCCGTATCCGGCCGTTCCGTAAATTTGAACTTTGGAAAAGGATTGAACCATTTTCTCTTATACAGGCACTCTGCAAGGCTCTGCTGGTTCATCCGCAGATCATCCGTCTTGATAGACTTTATCCTTGTCGTGACCGTATCCAGAAGCTCCGTATCCACCCGGTCCTTCATATAGCAGACTGCCACATCAGTCCGTGAACTTTCACCTACCTCCAGCATCTGCATCGTAAGCTGGGGATCACGGATTCTTCTTCGCATCAGAGCCGTATTAAACACGATAGTCTCGACGAATCCGTCCCTGGAGCCTCGCAACGACTTATCCTTATCCGGCTCTTCTACGCTCCGCGCTGGATACGTCCTGCAGTCTATGGCGATGCATGCTTCGTATCCTTCTATGAACAGACATGTTACCCCGGAGAGAACATTGCGGAGCACCTGGTCAAAATCGCCGATGACATCTACTTCCACATAAGGAATGCACTCCCTCGCAAACGCTGTTGCGTCTACGGGCATATTCTCCTCCGTCACTTTAAACATGGAATCCATGATTTTCAACATGGATTCGTCTTTTGTAAATCCATCGATAAAGAAGAAGGACGCGACCCTTCCTCCTATCATCATATCCCGCTGTATAATATCAAAACTGTCCTGCACCGGAAGAACCTTGTTCAGATATTCCGTACTTTCTTCTCTCGATGCAGTTACTTTCTTCTTTTCCGGCATAGCAGTCCCTCCATGAATCTGATAAGATAATATTCCACGGTTAGACTGCCCCGGAAACAGAGAAAATATACCATCGGGGACAGGTCAAATGCCGGTTGGGGACGGAGGTTTTTTAAAAAACCTCCGTC
>NZ_JABFCH010000033.1:0-35086 GCF_017566055.1 Extibacter sp. GGCC_0201
AAAACGCCTGATTCAGGCGTTTTCAATAAAAAAAGAAGCTGTTCAGAAAAGTATAGTTTTCTTTCAATCACCACTTTTATAAATCTATTTTATAAATTTAATTTATATAATTATATAACAAAATGACATGATTGTGCAATATGCAATGTTACACAATATTTTTTTAGCAATTTCATGTAATTTGCATAATGTTATTTATTTAGCAAACTTATGGCTATTCCGCGATTTTAACTACTGCTTTCACTATCTCGCTCTTTTCGTTCACACTTCTGTCCATAGCCGTCTGTATGTCGTCAAAGTCGAAGATATGTGTGGCGATTCCCTTTAAATCCACCTTCCCCTGTGCCACCGCATCAATTGCCATCGGATAGATATGGCGGTAACGGAATACGGTCTTGAACGTAACTTCCTTGTCGAGGGCAAGGCTCATCATCATATTCATCATGCCTGTCTTGCCATATCCGACAAGTACGATGTTAGACCCTTTTCGTACTGCCTGGATGGCCTGGTTCGTCGTAATCTCTGTCCCCGCAGTCTCGATTGCCAGATCAAAGCCTTCTCCGTCTGTCAGCTCTCTTGCCATGGCCAGCACGTCATCTTCCTTCCCGTTGATAACGCCGTCAGCCCCGAGTTCCAGCGCTTTGTCAAGGCGCTTCTGCATCACGTCCACCACATACACTCTGGACACTCCGCATGCCTTTAATGCCATCATGGACACAAGGCCGATACAGCCTGCTCCGAATACGACCGCCGTCTGTCCTGCATGGGCATCTCCCTGCTTTGCCGCATGGAAACCTACTGCCAGCGGTTCGATCAGAGCACCTTCAAGCGTGCTGACATTCTCCGGCAGCTTAAAGCACAGATCTTCCGGATGCGCCACATATTCCTGGAACACGCCATCGACCGGAGGTGTCGCAAAGAACACCACATCCGGACAGAGGTTATACTTCCCTTCTCTGCAGAACCTGCATCTGCCGCATGTCTTTCCAGGCTCCAGCGCCACACGGTCCCCTGGTTTCAGATGGGTCACGTTCTTCCCTACCTCGACAACGGTTCCGCCCGGCTCATGTCCAAGGACAAATGGAGGCTCTACTATATAGTCCCCGATTCTTCCCATCTCGTAGTAATGCATATCGCTGCCGCAGATTCCTACATACTCTAGCTTCACAAGCACTTCATCCTCTTTAGCCTGCGGTATCGGGCGCTCCGTGTAGCTCATCTCGCCAATCCCATTCATTACTGCAACCTTCATCATTCCATCCATCTTCTTCTGCTCCTTTTCCTTATCTATATTGAATTTATAAAGTTTTCAATGTAATAGACCGCGGCCCCCAAAGCGGATGCAGCTTTTTGATATCTGCACGCACGGACGTAAGACCCGCCGCCCTCGAAGATATTCTTTTCCGCCACCCTTTTCTGCAGCTCCTTGATATATGGGCCGATCAAGCTCCCGACATAACCGCCGAGCACTATGTCACAGTCAAAGCACATCCTCAGGTTATCGACCGTGATAGCCAGGTCGTCCAGATAATCTTCCCACACTTTTACAAGCTCAAGATCTCCATCTTCCATCCTGTCAAAAAAGCGTTCCAGATATCCATCTGCGTATTCCGCCAGACAAAGCGCGGAACAGTATGCATCGACACAGCCCTTTTTGCCGCAGTAGCATGTCTTGCCTCCGGGATGTATGATCATATGCCCGAACTCTCCGCTATGCCAGTGCTTCCCGATATACATATTCTCGAACACGCTGCCCGGCTCCTCCTGCCCGTTCTCCTGGCGGAACACGACCGCGCCGCCCACCGTATTGCTCAGGGACAGGTATATCATGCTCTCCAGCTGCCTGTCCGCAATACACTCAGTCGCCGCCGCGGCATTTGCATCGTTAATCAGCACGCACGGATATGGAATATGGCGGGAGAACACCTCCCCGTCTATATCATACAGATCCAGCGCCCTCGAATAAGTGATGTGGTTCTCGGTGCTGTCCACGATGGAAGGGACCGATATCCCCACGCCTGCAATCTTATCCCGCACCGCTTTGTCCTCTCCGAGGAACTCTTCCAGCGCCGCTCCAAGCTGCTTGAAATACTCATCTTCATATGTAAAAGCTTTCCGCATTCTAATATGCTTCAGCACGGTCTCGGTCATATCCGTCAGGACCATCCCGATATGGTTCCGGGTTATCTCGATTCCCACTGCATATCTGGCATCCCTCACTGCTGCAAGCGCCTTTGCCTTCCTTCCGCCTGTCGATTCAAATTCTCCGGCTTCGCATATGACATGTGCCTCCCTCAGCTCTTTCACGATCTGCAGCACTGTAGGTCCGCTCATGTCAAGCGCGGCAGCAATATCCGGCATAGAAGTTCTGTTCTTACTGTTTATATAACGAAAAACGCGGTTCCGGTTCAGCTTTTTCACCTCTGAGTTGTTTGTTCTCTGTATCACCATCCACCCCTCCTTTTCACTATATTCTATTATACACGCCCTTTTCGTCAAAACTTTATTAAAGTATTTAATAAAGTCATTAATTAAGTATAATATTACCATTTTATGGGAAAAAGTCAACATATAATTTTCGACATAGCTAAAGAATTTGGTGAATTTGCCGGATAGCCCGGCATATCACCGGGCTATCGTTCCAGAATTTCCGCCACTTCAATCATTCCATGTGGCGTATCGATGGTTCTTCGTGGCCAGTCAGAAGACCTGGACAGTATCTTTATTCCATCAGACCCGAGATAGGTCGTCTCCTCGCACTTTGTACCGAGTATCGTGGGATTCCACGCGTAAGCCTGGCCTTCGTGGATAATCCGTTCATCGCCGGGAACCGGGATGAACTCCCTGCATGCATATCCGGTCGGCCCTCCCTGATGATGCATCTTCCACTCGCCGTCATACCCGGCCTCTGCGTATAATGCCTTCACATACTCAAAGTATTCTTTATAGGACATCCCGTCCTGCATCATCGTCTGCATACACGCAAAGATATGCTGCGTCTTTTCGTAACGCTCCTTTATCTCTGCCGGCACCGGAGCAAAATACACCATCCTCGTCAGGCTTGTGTTCAGGCCGTATATCTCGCCACCGAGGACGACCATCAGGCAATCCTCTATCTTCTTTCCGGTCGGTACCGGATGGCGGTATGACAGGATGCGCTCATCGGCACCAGCAAGTACACAATCCGGGCTTACTCCGTGCCGGATGCAGCGGCATCTGAGCAGATCCGCCACATCGTTTTCCGTCATGCCCGGCCTTGCATCCATGCAGACGCCTTCGACGATGTCCGCGCAGAGTCTGCCGGCCGTTTCATAGCGTCCCACTTCCTCTTCCGTAAGCCTCAGGCGTAGCTTTACCAGCTCTTCCTGTATATTTGCCGTACCCGCTGTACCTGTGTCTGAGGCAAACCGTCTCCCGCCTATGTAATCTCTTATCTGCTCTTCCACGGATACATGCCATGGCAGAAGTACCGGGGCAGCCCCGAGCGGATTCTGCTCCATGTCCATGCGGTGAAGGTCGCTGCTGTCCGCCAGCAGATCGATGCCGTCCCGTGTTATGGCATAGTAGGCTACGCCATTTTCGCTGTTGGACACCACATTGCTTTTGGCTCCTTTGCTGACCCAGGCATAGTTATCCCTCCGGTTCAGAAGTACACCGTCATACTCGTGCTCTTCCAGCCATTTCCTGATCCGTTCTACTGCCTCCATAGCTTCCCCCTCTTTATTCCATCTCATGGTTGATGCATACTTTGCCTGTCCTGCCAGTCGCAAATACTTCAAACGCTTTGTCTGTCTCCTTCAGCGGGAAGCGGTGGGTGATGATCTGGCTCGGATGGATCTTCTTCCTGTCGAGCAGTTCTACGAGCTTCTCCATATTACCTACCGATGTGACCCAGGAGCCGTGGAGCGTAAGATTCTTGTGCAGCAGAAGCGGGCTCGGCTCAAACGTCACGGTTCCCTGCTCTCCGAGAAATACGACGTTCCCCCACATCCTGGCCGCCTCCAGGCATCTGTGTCTTCCGATGCTGCTGCCGGAGCAGTCTACCGCCACCTCAACACCTTTGCCGCCGGTGAGCTTCATGATGTTTTCTACCACATCGTCATCACCCGGAAGGACTTCATCTGCCCCGATTGTCCTGGCCATCTCCATCCGTTCCTCCGAGATGTCTACGCCAATCGTCTGCGCCCCAAGTGCTTTGGCCAGAATAAGGGCTGCCTGGCCTACCGGACCAAGCCCCATGACAAGCACCCTGTCATTGCCGGATACATTGGCCCTTAAGAGTCCCTGGTAAGCGGTGCCAAATCCGCAAGCTATCATAGCACCGTCTTCATAAGTCAGGAAATCCGGCAGGTGGATGCAAGTGTCGGCATCTGCAACCATATATTCCGCCAGCGCGCCGTCCCTCTGCCAGCCATACGCTCTTCTCTCCGGCTGCTGGCAGTTGATATAGAAGCCTTTGCGGCACTCGTCACAGTATCCGCAGCCCTGGATGTGGTATACGACCACGCGGTCTCCTTCTTTAAAATCATCCACCTTGTCCCCGACGGCCACGACCTGCCCGCTCGGCTCATGTCCGGCGATGACATCATCGTATCTGGCGCCGCCGGTCTTGTCCGTGTGTTCAAAATAGATATACTTCAGGTCACTTCCACACAGGCTGGCAGCCTTCATCTTCAAAAGCACCTGCCCCGGACCCGGCTTTGGCACATCACATGTGACCGGCTGTACTTTAGCTCCGCCCGGAAGCTTCATCCCTGACATCTTAGCTGGAATCTTCTCACTCATCTTCGTTTCCTCCTGTTTTTGCATCGTCTGAAATCATTTTCTCACCGGAATTAGTTTAAGTTCTTATACGGATTATATCACCATTCTTACGCATGCAGAATTCCATATGTTATCTTTTGATGGACTATATTACACTTTTTAAGCATCAAAAAAAGAACCTGAATACACCTTTACCATGTATTACAGGTTCCTTGCTTTTACAGGTCTTATCCCTTCATCCCGGTATGCTCCGCCAGCACCCTGCATAGCTGGTCGATGTCCAGCGGCTTTTTGCATCATCCGGCAGGAAACGACACTGGTTTTCTTTTCTACCCTTAACTTGACAAAGTCCTTCTCACCCGTTTTTCTTCATTTCGCCCAAAGTGTAGCTATATCAAGTTTTTCAATGTTTCTTTGATTCGCCATCTTCTCGTAAAGCTCGATGGTCTCTTTCCTTTGATACCTTTTGCCATATCTGCGGCCTTTTACTTCCCGCTTCACCCTGTTCCACTCAAGCTTCAAGTATATTTGCGTATGTTGGATGAGCAGCTCCAGCAATGAATGAATACGTTCAAAGTCTGGTTTATCCTCCTGTAACTCATCCACGATATTTGCCATTATTTCTAATATGATTTCGTCTATTTGTCCCGAAAAGTTCAGCAGCAGCTTTAAGTATGCACTTATTTGATTCACCTTGCCTAATATGTCACGAATCTGAGCGGTATCCATTTCTTCCATGCTCTGGACTACAGAGACATATTCCGAGACCGTTTTCCTTACATTTTCAATCCATTCTACTCTTCTGTCTGTTATGTACTTTACTGCCACTTCTGCTTTCGCATTCCGGTTCTGAACATAATTCGTAATACAGCAGATAATAAAGGACACCAAGGCAGCAATAGCTGCAGCTCCAAATTATCAACAGATTAAGGCTGTCAATCACAATAGAAGTAATCCCCGTTTTTATAATCTCTCGGCGACATTCCCACCACTTTTTTAAATATCCTGGAAAAATAATACTGGTCTTCATATCCAAGTTCTGATGCCACCTCATAGATATACATGTCCGTTGCCTTCAGCAGCTTGCACGCCTCCTGCATCTTCAGATGGATGAAGAATTCCACCGGCGAATGTCCTGTCTGCGTCTTGAATATCGTATTCAGATAACTTTTGGACAACTGCACTTCTTCGGATATCTCTTCCAGCGTCAGGCTCCTTCTCAGATTCTGGTACATGAACCGGATAACCATCGTAACATGCCGGTCCTGCACCGTACTCTCATCCGTCTTTTCCCTGTAATATATCTCAGACAGTATCAGGGACAGCACCTGTGAGATATAGATGAAGTTGCCAATCGTATAATTGCGCTCCAGTACACGGAACAGCAGCTTGAACAGAACCATCATACGGTTGTCGCTCTGTCTGGAATTCATATGTACGATCCGGCATTCCTCCAGGGGATAATATCCTGAATCCTCTCCCTTGAAGTGGGCCCACAGTATGCTCCACGGATCTTCCTGGTCTGCATAATATCTGTGCCGCCTGCCCTTAGGGATGCAGAATGCGTCCGAATGGCCGATATGGTACACCTGGTCTTCCACCTCTATTATCCCTTTGCCTTCCGTACAATAGATGAGGATATACTGTTCCGCCCCATCCTCACGTTCCCGGTAATGGGCCCGCGCCCTCGGAAAGAATCCCACATCCGTCGGATATATCGTGCGCACGAGCGGATGCGCCGCATAATCCGCAAAAGATTCGGTCGGAATGATAATATACTTTTCATCTTTAAATCCATCTGCTTTGCCGGATATATCGTTCATCCTGTCCTGCAACCTCCTCATTTACACATAGCTTTTGCCATATTCTTTGGCTCCATTATATTCTTCCGGCACAATATTGTCCATCTTTTTATCATTTATGTCATTTTAACACGCAGCACGTTATGATACTCTGGATACAGCGATACACAAGGAACATGCAGCCTGCGGCTGATATATAGGAAAGGAGAATTTAATATGAAGTTTGACAAGGTCCACGTATGGGAAGAGACGGTGACAATTCCCACCTACAAAGTATACCCGGCAGAGAAAAGTCCATTATTTATTGAAAACCGAGCTTACCAGGGAAGTACGGGTAAGGTCTATCCCCTCCCGGTGACGGAAAAGATATCTGACGAAAAGGAGGATGTGGCATACCGGGCCGTCTATCTGGAGAACGATTATCTGCTCGTCATGGTACTTCCTGAGCTTGGAGGCCGTATCCAGCGCGCTCTGGACAAGACGAACAACTATGACTTCGTATATTATAACCATGTGATCAAGCCGGCCCTTGTGGGGCTGACCGGACCATGGATATCCGGAGGCATCGAGTTCAACTGGCCGCAGCACCACCGCCCTACTACCTATTCTCCTACAGACTGCCACTGGGAAGAAAATGCCGACGGTTCTTCTACTGTATATGTAAGCGAGATAGACAAGATGTACGGGACAAAGGGAATGGCCTCATTTACGCTTCGTCCCGGCAAGGCTTATATCGAGATCAAGGGCCGCCTGTTCAACCGGACAGATACGCCCCAGACCTTTCTCTGGTGGGCCAATCCGGCGGTACCTGTGAATGACTATACATACTCTGTATTCCCCCCGGACGTCCATGCCGTCATGGACCATGGCAAGCGTGCGGTATCCACCTTCCCTGTCGCGACCGGCGAATACTATAAATACGACTATTCTGAGGGAATCGACATCTCTTGCTACCGCAATATAAAGGTTCCTACTTCTTATATGGCAGCACATTCCGATTATGATTTTATCGGAAACTTTGACGAACAGGTGGATGCCGGCCTGCTTCACGTAGCCGACCACCACATATCCCCAGGTAAGAAGCAGTGGACATGGGGCAACAGCGACTTCGGCCAGGCATGGGACCGCAGCCTGACAGAGACCGACGGGCCTTATATTGAATTGATGACAGGTGTCTACGCCGACAACCAGCCTGATTTCACCTGGCTGAAGCCATATGAAGAGAAGACATTTACCCAGTATTTCATGCCTTACAAGCATGTGGGACGCGTAAAGAATGCCACAAAAGACGCAGCGGTCAGCATCGATCTCGATAACGGCAAATGCCTGCTCAAAGCCTACACTTCAGGAACCTTTGAGAATGCCGTAGTCTCTGTTAAGAAGGGAGAGGAGACTCTTTTTAGCGACAGGGCGGATTTCACTCCGGCACAGTATTATGACGCAGCCTTTGACACCGCTCTTAAGAGCCTCGAAGGAGTAGCCGTAACCTTGTCTGATGCGGAAGGCTATGCGCTCGTCTCCTATACCCACGAAGCGCAGGAGCTGGAGCCGACGCCGGAGCCGGCAGAGCCTCTTCTTGCACCGGAAGAGCTTAAGACTACGGAGGAGCTATATCTGGGCGCGCTCCATCTCGAACAGTACCGCCACGCCACGCTCGACCCGGAGGCTTATTATGCAGAGGGGCTGAGGCGCGATCCGTCTGATATACGTCTGAACAATGGGTATGGGCTTCTACAGTACAGACGTGGCAACTTCAAGGCAAGTACCGGTTACTTTAAGAAGGCAATCGAGAAGCAGACGTGGAAGAACCCGAATCCATACTATGGCGAGAGCTATTTCAACCTCGGCCTGGCACTTGTCATGACCGGCGACGTGCAGGCGGCTTATGATGCTTTCTACAAATCCACGTGGAGCTATGAGACACAAGGAGCCGGTTATTACTGGCTGGCTTGCCTCTCCTGCCGCAAGGGCGAGTACCGTCAGGCGCTTGAATTTATTGATAATTCTCTCATACGAGGCTGGCACAATATGAAAGCACGTACATTGAAGGCCGCAATCCTTCGTACGTTGTCTGAAGACAATGAGGCACTGATTTCCGAGAGCCGTTCTATCGACCCGCTGGACATGGGAACACTGTACGAATGTGCGCTGCAATGTAATGACTTAACCGAATGGAAGTCTAAGATGCGCGAACCTGCCCATAACTATCTGGAACTGGCGCTCGATTATATGAAAGCCGGACTCTATGAAGATGCCCTGGACATACTGGACTCCTGCGCCGACAGCTCACCGATGCTTCATTATTATAAGGGGTACATCTATGAACTGAAGGGAGAGATGGGCGAGGCCGCAAGGATGCATCAGCTCGGCGAAGCTGCCGATTCCAGCTACTGCTTCCCGAACCGCCCTGAGGAAGTGCTTATACTGGAAAGCGCCGTCCGCCTGCTTGAGGATGCGCCTTTTGCCCACTATTACCTTGGATGCCTCCTGTATGACAAGAAGCAGTACGAGAAAGCGGTAAGCCATTGGGAATCTGCTGCCGAAAAGGCGCCAGGCTTCGGCATGAACTGGCGGAACCTTGCAATCGCATATTACAACAGGCAGAAAGATATTGGGAAAGCACTGGAATGTATGGCGAAAGCATGCTCACTAGATCCTTCCAGCTCCCGCTTCCTTCTGGAATATGACCAGCTTCAGGCAAGGGCCGGGGTCTCCGCCAAAGACCGGCTTGCGCTCCTTGATGCCCACCTTGAGCTTGTGGAATGCCGTGACGCGCTTTATGTGGAATATATCACGCTGCTAAACAATACTGGCCAGTACGATAAGGCGCTCGACTGCCTGAACGGCCACCGGTTCCATCCGTGGGAAGGCGGAGAAGGCAAGGTCAGCACCCAGTACCGCTACGCGCTGACGCAGAAGGCGCTTAGGCTTCTGGCCGATGCTTCTTATGACGAGGCAATCTGCCTGCTGGATGCGACGAAAGCATATCCCGAGAACCTGGGAGAAGGGAAACTTCCCAACGTCCAGGATAACATGGCAGACTATTATCTCGGCATGGCTTATAAGGCGAAGGGTGACAGCACGACCGCCCGTTCATTCTTCGAGAAAGCGTCCACGGGCCTGGAGGAGCCGTCCAGCGTGCTGTATTATAATGACCAGCCCTCCGACACGATCCTCTATCAGGGACTGGCCAACGAGGAGCTTGGCAACAGGGCTGCCGCAAGGAAGTGCTATCATCAGCTCCTGGCATTTGGCGAAAAGCACATATTCGACAACGTGACTTATGATTATTTTGCCGTGTCGCTTCCGGAAATAGAAGTATTCCCGGAAAACATCAAAGAACGCAACGATATATACTGCCAGTATCTCATGGCACTTGGAAACATCGGCCTGGGAGAAAAGGAAAAAGCAGCAGAAATTCTACATAAAATACTGGCTGCGAAACCAGATTATCAAGGAGCCGTATGCCATCTGCCTCTGGCGGAATAAAAACAAAACGCGGTTGGGGACGGGGTTTTTTGAAAAAAACCCCGTCCCCGATTCGTTTTAGGGTGTCCCCTCATGCTATCACGAGTGGCACGTCTAGTTCTTTTGCTATTTTTATGTTCTCTTTTGCTACTTCGTCATCTGTGATTATCAGATGTACGTCTGTAATCGGGCAGATTACGGACAGGTAGCCGCCGCCGAACTTGCTGCTGTCCGCAAGTACGTATACTTCTTTTGCCGCTTTGAGGATCGCATGCTTCACCTGCATCTGCGGCGTGGCTATAGAAGTAAGCCCCACCTCAAAATTGATGCCGTGTACTCCGATAAATGCCTTGTCCACATGGAAGCTGCGCATGTTCTCCAGCGCCGCATCGCCCATGGTAGCGGCGAGATGCCCCCCCACATGACCGCCTACCATATACAGTTCGACATGCTTTGCGCCTGCCAGCTCATTGCCCACAAGGAGGGAATTGGTGACGACAGCTACGCGCTTTTCGGGATGGTTTTTAATATGGACCGCGAGATAAAAGCTGCTGGATGCGTCATCAATGATTATCGTGTCCCTGTCTTCGATATACTCATATGCACAGGACGCAATCTTCTTTTTCCTGTCCGTATGCCGGTATATGCTTTCTGCCGAGTATTTACGCACCGGACTTTCCTCCCGCTTTATCGCGCCCCCGTGAACTCTCTGCAGCAGACCTTCCATATCCATATTCTTGATGTCGTTTCGGATCGTCACCTCTGAACAGCCCAGTTCTCTGCTCAGATCTGCAACCCGAACCCTTCCTCTTTCGTCCAGTTCTCTCAGTATCGTACGCCTGCGTTCTTCCATTCTACTACCCTCTGTCTCTATTATTGATTCTCTATCTCAGCCTTACCTTCTGTGGATCGATATGCTGTGCTATCATCTTCATGACAGCCACGAAGCGGCTGCCGAAAGCCTGCTTCGGGATGATAAATGCATGGTCTTTTCCATAATATATCCCAATCGTCTTCGGAGTCGTCGCCACACGCTCAATCATTTCCCAGGCCACCTCTTCCGCTTTATCTCCACGCACGGCAGTTATCCCATGCTCGTTAAATGTATATTCCCATTCTGTCTGGTATTCCTCGTTAAGTTCCATCTGCTTTTTAGCCCTGTGCTTCAGCTGAAGCGGGGTAAATGCGATAAATACTGCGGCAGCGGCAAGGTAAAACACGAGATATACCGGCTTTATCCTTCCCATAGCCAGCAGGATAATCCCCATGATTCCAACGGCTGCCCCCAGGACATTCGTCAGAAAACCGGTAAATTTAGAGTATGTATGGTATAAAAGAAAATCAAACAATGCCTCTTTCGTCATCTGTACCGACAGTTTCTCTTCCATGATCGCGCTCCTTATAATAAAGTCCTCTCATACATTACGAAATCATTGTAACATATTAGAGGACTTTTTTCACTTGCCTGTAATGAATTATGTATACTTATCGAACTGCTAATGTTCAATATGGTTTACTTATTGAACTGCTAATGTTCAATATGGTTTACTTATTGAACTGCTAATGTTCAATAAGGTACGGTTAATCTACATTTCTGACGGCGCCGCTTCACCTGTGACCTTGTAGTGTGCCCATCCTTCCGGCGAGTAGATACCCTTCTGCTTCTTCTGCATCATCTTGTCAAAGAATGCCACGATGAACGGACAGAGGAACAATGTGATGATGGAAGCCGTAGCGCACTGTGCCGTGGCCATCTCTGTGTACTGGGCCATCGATGGGTCGGCCTCGGCTACAGCGGCCGGTGTCATCGCTGAGTTGAGCGCTGTCGTACCTACAGCAGCTCCCATGGCGTTTCTTTCCTTCTTCGGAAGCAGCAGGTTGAACAGGAAGAAGAATACTACTGCAAGCACTGCTGATATGAGTCCGAGCACGATACCTGCCGCACCTGCTGTCACGATGGTCTTGACATCCGTCTTGGCGCCGATGGAAATCGTCATGAAGAAGGTTACGATCGGCTGTGCGGTCGCACATGCTTTACGGAATCCTGCATCCAGGTTGCCCCAGATAAATCCTATCAGAATCGGCACCAGTGTGGCAATCAGAGAGTTGATCGGAATAGAGGCAAGCCCTGTAGCTCCAAGTGCAACAAGCGTAAAGAAAGGTCCGTCGTTCAATGACAGGATAGAGATTGCACCCGTATCCGTAGCATTGCCAAACTGTGAGGACAGTGATATGTACAGGGAACCGTTAGAGTTGGTAATAGCCGCAATCATAACGAACGGCGTAATGCCGAGGAATCCGTCCGGACCGCAGATTCTTCCGACGAGGAGTCCGAACAGCACACCAAGCACGAACTTCAAGCCGGTAAGCGTAACACCCTTGTATAAAGGCATGCCTACCTGTTTAATATTGATGGTGGAACCGCATACGATGAGGAAAAATCCCATCATCGCTGAATTCCCTTCATAGAATAATGCCGTTACATAGCCACCTATCTGGAAAGCCTGCGGCACAAATGTCGCTATAAGCACTGCGATTACAAGCGGTATGATTACGAGCCCGCCCGGCAGCTTTTTCATCTTGTTCAAAAGGTCAAGATCTTTCGTCTTCTTTACTTCTGTTTTCTGTTCTCCCATTTTCTCACTTCCTCCAATATTCTTATTGTCTCGCTGATTCACGGAACAGCCGGCTCACTATGTCACAAGCCGTGTTGTCATTGCCAGTCAGGCCACCTTTGCCTACTACCGGCAGTCCGTCGTAGCTTCCCACAAGACGGCCAACGTCCGTCTGCGGTATTACATAATCCATTACTTCTATGCACTCGACACCAAGCTGGTAACATACGTTGACCATCGTATCACCGCCTGTTGTGTAAAGTCCCGCTATCTTTTCTCTTCCGATCTGCTCGAGCACCTGTGAAATAATCGTGCCTAAGCCGGCATTTATCCTGTCTGCGCTCATGCCGCCGGCATAATGCCTCTTGTTATCTTCTTCATCTAGGTTCAGCAGTTCGCCGTGCAGGGCAGTCTCAAAGAGGATTGCTCTTGGCTGGCTGCCAGATTCCAGCAGTTCCACTGCTTTATGTACCGCCTTGAACGCCTCATCCATGGCAGCATCCCCACCTTCGATAAGAGGAACCGGATCTACGCTGATACGGACATGGCGGTCATCTTCACAGAGCACTTCCATCTGCCTCTTCGTGACAGGTGTCGCACTGCCTGCAGCGATGAGCACCGTCTTTCCTGCTTCATCTGCTTCCGGCGGAACATTCGGCTCTTCCGTTCCAATCAGCCCTCGGTGATAGGCAAGCTTTGACGTGAACGGTCCCGGGTCTACGGATACTACGTTCCAACGAAGTTCGATGCAGGCTTTTGCTATCTCCTCTACATCCTCCAGGGTTATCGCATCTACTACGATAACGCTGCATCCTGCACTGCGCTCTGCTTCCAGCGCTTCTCTGACAGCGTCCGCCCCCCTCAGGACCTTGTCGAGAGCCACGAGCCCCACCTGACGTTTCGTCTGCGAGGAGAGCAGCCTCGGTATATAGTTCTCCTTGACCGGAGTACGCACATCCTGCGCAACCGGAGTATTGATAAGCGCCACGCCGTCGATGACAGAATAGCCGCCCACCAGTATCCTTCTTGACTGTGGCATTGCAGGCACGACTACCGCCACGGCGTCTTCCCCGACCATATCCAGCATCGCGTCAACTTCGATTCCTACTCCGCCGCGAAGTGTCGTATCGATACGTTTTGTGAAATGTCTGACGCCCATCCGCTTCAGCGCCTGCGTCGCAGACTTTACCTTTTCGTAAGCTTCATTTGCCGGAAGTGCCCTGCTGTTGCTGCTGATCAGCACTGCATCCAGCGCATCCAGACCTTCTGCTTTTTCCGCCGCTTCCTCATTAAAAAATACCGCCGTCCTCGCTTTTGACCTTGCCAGCAGCACGCCTGTCGTGGTGGCTCCTGTCAAATCATCCGCTACTGCACCGATTAAAGGCATCTTTATCCCTCTCTTTCTATAATCACAGTCTCTTAGTTCTCTTCTCTTTCATGCTGTTTTGCGGCATATTCGGCAACTACCTTTGTAGATTCGATAAGGCTTATGGAGCCGGCGATGCCTTTTCCCGCGATATCAAATGCTGTCCCGTGATCTACAGAGCCTCTGATAAACGGGAGGCCGAATGTAAGCGTAACTGATTTTTCAAAATCCAGCGTCTTGCAGGCGATGTGGCCCTGATCATGGTACAGAGAAAGGATCGCATCATATTTCCCTGACTTGCCGATGTGGAATACGGAATCTGCCGGGCATGGTCCCACTGCGTTGATGCCCCTTTCCTTCGCCGCTTCTACTGCCGGTCCGATATCTGTCAGTTCCTCTGTTCCGAACAGTCCGTTATCTCCATTGTGGGGATTCAGGCCTGCCACTGCGATATGTGGATGCTCGATTCCGACCTTGCGCAGTTCTTTATCGATATTAATTACATTGTCAAGAATAACGTCCTTGGTTGCATAGTGGCATGCGTCTACAAGAGACATGTGGCGGCTTACAAAGAATACTCTCAGCTTATGGCAGGAGAACATGGTCAGTGCATACGGTGAATTGGTAACATTCTGATAGATCTCCGTATGTCCGGGCTCTTTTACGCCGACAAGCTTGATTGCCCCTTTGTGGATCGGCGAGGTAGAGACGGCGTCGATCTTCTTAGCCATTCCTAATTCAATAGATTTCATAATCCAGTCAATTGCCATCTGTCCCGCAAGCTTCTGTTCTTTGCCCCATTCGATGGAGTCCGTGTCATAATCCCCTGTCTCCATGATATCTACGGTGCCATATTCATATTTTGCTTCTGAAGGTTCTGTTATTAGATTGTAATTAAGCTCCTTGCCAAGCACCTTCGCCGCCTTTTCCATGATTGCCTTGCTTCCGATTACAAATGGCTTGCAGCACTCATGGATTTCCTTATCTAATATCGTGCCAACTACTATCTCCGGTCCGATACCTGCAGGGTCTCCCATGGTAATTGCTGTCACTGGTCTGAATTTTTCACTCATCTTCTCTCCATCCTTTCGTTTACTTTCGTTTATGTTTCCGTTTTTGTTTTCGTTTTTCTTTATTTGTAGTTTCATTTTATATGTATCTCTTTCATTATGCAACCGTTTTTTGTAATTTCAGTACAATTACATATTTCTATTATTCTTGTTTTGTGCATTTTAACCTGTTTTTTCATTGCTTTCTTTCGTTTTGTTTCGTTTTTTCGTTTTGTTAATATTTTCACGTTTTTGAAGTTGCGTTTTGACCGCTTATCATATATAATAGATTCAGATTATAAACAGAATCAACAGCAGATTACCATGAGGAGGCAACTATGCAGAAAAAATTGTATTTTGGAAGTAACTTGAAGATGTACAAGAACATACACGATACCGTGGAATACCTTCAGAATCTTGTAGGGTACACGAAGGATTTAAGCCGCGACGAAATTGAACTTTTTATCATACCTTCCTACACGACTCTGGAAAGCGCTGCGAAAAACGTAGACCGTACATATGTAAAGATTGGGGCACAGAACATGTGTTGGGAAGATGAAGGGCAGTTCACCGGAGAAATCTCACCTCTCATGCTGAAGGAAATCGGGATTGACCTTGTCATGATCGGACATTCCGAGAGAAGGCACGTATTCGGGGAGACCGATATCGAAGAAAACAAGAAGGTAAAGGCAGCGCTCAATCATGGCTTTACGACTTTGCTCTGCATCGGAGAGACGGCGGAAGAAAAGAGCTACGGCATCAGCCCAGAGGTTCTACGTACACAGCTCAAAATCGGTTTCCACGACATACCGGTATCACAGATTCCGAATATCTGGGTGGCATATGAACCGGTGTGGTCCATCGGCGTTAACGGAACGCCCGCGACAGCAGACTACGCAGAAGAGATGCACAAAGTCATCAAGCAGACTTTGCTGGACATCTTCGGGGATGCCGGAGCGGACATCCCTGTGCTCTACGGCGGGAGCGTCAATCCGGGCAACGCCAGCGAGCTCATCGTACAGCCGTCCATCGACGGGCTGTTCACCGGAAGGGCCGCATGGCAGGCAGATAAATTCGACAAGTTGATCCGCGATGCAAAAACAGCCTTTGAGTCTAAGTAAAAGGGACACCCTGAAAGGAATTGGGGACGGAGGAAATCTAGATTTCCTCCGTCCCCAATTCCTTTCAGGGTGTCCCCAATTCGTTTTCCCCTGTCCCCGGTCCGCTATTTGACTGTAAATAATTCTATCATATTATTTATCCTGTTCTCTATTACCGTCGGATCAAATGGTTTATGTATTATCTCGCAGATGCCCAGATCTCTGATCTGCTGCATCTTAACCGGAGAACTTTCAGCAGTAATGGCAATTACAGGCACATCATGCAGAAGCATCCTGCTCTGGGCCTTGTCCATCATTTCTATCCCATCCATCACAGGCATGATGATATCCAAAAGGACGGCCGCAATCTCTCCTTTATGGGCAGCGAGATGTCCTAATGCCTCTTCTCCGTCTGCTGCCTCTAACACCCTGTGCTTATCATGCAGCATTTCTTTTAATAATAGCCGGTTCATCTCGGCGTCATCTACAATGAGTACAAATCCTGGCTCCTTTTGCTTAATAGCCTGCACCTGTCCAATACGTTTCCTTTTCTGGCCCTCCGTCAGCCGGATAAGCTGGCTTACCCGGTTCGTGACGAGATACGGGTCGAAGGGCTTGGCAATCACATCACAAACACCTTTTTCCAAACCTTTCAAAATGTTATCCTTATACGTTTCTGCCGTTACAAATATGATAGGTATATCTTTATACTCCTCTGTCTTTTTCGCATATTCAAGAAATGTAAATCCGTCCATGACGGGCATGATGATGTCCAGCATAATCAGTGCTATATTGGAATACTCCTTCTCCAATATCCCAAGTGCTTCAAGACCGTTTTCCGCTTCCAGTATATTATAGTCTCCTCCTAATATGGCCGAAAGAAGCTGACGGTTC
Source organism: Extibacter sp. GGCC_0201 (assembly GCF_017566055.1). Lineage (NCBI taxonomy): Bacteria > Bacillati > Bacillota > Clostridia > Lachnospirales > Lachnospiraceae > Extibacter > Extibacter sp. GGCC_0201. The sequence goes on from NZ_JABFCH010000033.1 coordinate 17,059, forward strand.
ATCCCCATATCCTCTACGATTAAAATCGTCTTTTTTTCCGTACTGCCTGTATTGTAATTGTCCACGTTCTGATCCTCCATTTATATCACCTTATCACCTTCTTATATTATAAACGATTTCAAAGTATTTACAAGTTAAATGGGGACAGGGGAAAACGAATCGGGGACGGGGGAAATTTAAATTTCCCCCGTCCCCGATTCGTTTTCCCCTGCCCTGTCCCTAATCTATTTTGGGGTATCCCTCTTTATCCTTCTACGAATTCTCGCATTCCCTGGAAGATGAGCCAGACGGAGGTGGCTCCTGCATCCTGGTATCCGATGGCGCGTTCCATGAGCGACTTGGCACGTCCGAACTTGGCGGTATAGTTCTTCGTATCCTCGACGCCCTGTCTTGCAGCTTCTTCTGCTGCCCTCAGCATTTCGAGCAGTCCTTTTTCACTGTTGGCCTCCATAGCGTCTACAGCGGGCGACAGGGCGTCTACCATCGTCTTGTCCCCGACTTCTGCTTTGCCGCGCTCCTGGATTGCTGCCAGGCTCTTCCGCTCCATCACGGCCAGATCTTCTGAGGTGATAGATGCTTTTGGCTCTGCGCCTTTCGCCCCTGCCAGGTACAGGCTCCCGAAGATGACGCCGGATGCGCCGCCCATGGACATGAGCATCGCCTTTCCCGCCGCCTCGAATATGGCGTAGGCGTTCTCTTCGCCTTCCATCTTAAGCAGCTTCTCCTTTGCCTTCCTCATGCCCCCGGCCATCCCGATGCCGTGGTCGCCGTCTCCGATAGCGCTGTCGATCTCGGTCAGATAGGGCTTCTTGGCAATCACTTTGTCCGCTATGTAGATAAGCATCTCCCTTACATCCTCCGCCGTCAGTTCCGTGAGCGTCCCTTCCCTCCTTCTGGACACGTACGGCTCCGCCAGATCTTGCGCGGCAGCCGATGCCGCTTCTGCTTCACGTGCTTCCACATCCGCCTCTTCTTCCCCAGCCGGCACATAAGAGCTGCCTGTCAGCTCCCCTTTGGCGTAATATGGGCTCCAGCACGGCATGTCGTAATATTTCCTCAGTTCCTCATCCAGCTGAAACAAGGTGATGGAGAATCCACCCATCTCCTGGCTCGTACAGTAATTGTTCAGATCTGCATCGTATACTTTGATGCCGTCCCTATCCAGAAGCTCCTTCACCTTGCGGAACACGATTGCAAGTTCCGTTATCGTCGTGGAGCCAAGCCCGTTCACAAGCACGCACACCTCATCGCCTTCTGCCAGGCCCGTGTCCTCTTTGATCTGGTCATACATCTTCTCGGCGAGAACATCTGCCGGCTGCCATTTCGTCCGTAGGACGCCACGCTCCCCGTGCAGCCCCATTCCATACTCGATCTCATCCTCTCCAAGTTCAAATATCGGCTTATCCACACCCGGCAGCTGTGCCGGGGCGGTCGCCACGCCTATCGTATTCGTATGGTCCCTCGCCTTTTCCGCTACCCTTGTCACTTCTTCCAGATCAAGGCCGACGTCACATGCCGCTCCAGCCGTCTTGACGACATATACATCACCGGCAATCCCACGCCGGTCCGATATCCTGTCCCTGGGCGCGCTCGCCACATCGTCCCGCACACGCACATGGGCTGTCCTGATCCCGTCGTCGTTCAGGAATTCTTCCCCCATGTCAAAGTTCAGATTATCTCCGGCATAGCAGCCGTATACGAAGAGCACGCCCCTGCCGTTGTCTACCGCCCTGGCCGTCTCATACACCGTATTCGGATCCGGTGACGCAAATATATTGCCACAGGCTGCCGCATCTGCAAGCCCTTTCCCGACAAATCCCGAGAACATGGGCTCATGTCCGCTGCCTCCGCCGATGACAAGGGCGACCTTGTCTTTTCTCCTCTGTTTTAATATGACCCCGTTCACTTCCGGATGTTTCCTGTAATATCTGCTGTAAGCACTGATATAACCTTCCATCATCTCCTGCACTACATTGTCTGCATCATTGATTATCTTTCTCATCGCTCAACCTCACTTTTCGTCCATATTCCGTGCGCGTCCGCCTTCCGCAAGACATAGAAGCCGTCCTAAGCACGATGATATCATTGGCGCCCGGCTCATGCGTCCATTATATCATGTTTAATAAATAATAGGAATTATCCTTTGATTATCAAATAAATTTAGTAATGTGCTCTACCCATCGCGCAGCCATCCGTCTGTGCCCCTCTTCTGCGGGATGGATACCGTCCAGATAAAATGCATCCAGACCGCCGGAATCAGCAGGAACGCATTCCCAGAAGTCAGCGACAGGTATACGGAAGCTCTCGCCAAATCGCAGCAGCCACTCCCGATAATCTCCAAGCTGCCTCTTGACATTCTCTCCAGCTGCAAATGCTGTCCATTCTTTTGCAAGCCCCGGCTCATATACGGGAAGAGGGACACCCACAAAGGGGCGGATGCCATGATGCAGGCTGCGGAATACCATAGCCGCCATGCTGCTTTCTGCCTCCGAAATGCTCCCGGAAAAGAAGATGTCGTTGCTCCCGCCCATTATAAACGCCATATCCGGCCTGCTGCCTGCCACATCCGTCTCGAATCTGGACAGCATGCCTCCTGCCGTATCCCCGCTTATACCACTATTGACAATCTCACAGCCTGTCATTGCACGCGAAGCAAGGACAGTCCAGACGGATGCCCTCTTTACGCCGTACCCATATGTAAGACTGTCACCTAAACAAACAATTCTCATGTACTACCTCTCTGTATCATTCCGGGACGCAGCAGATGCACGCCGCAACTTCCTCCGCCCCGATGGTTCCAAAGTAATCCCTGATCCGGAACTCCCGGAGCACTTCCAGCACCTCTTCGTACCGGTACCTGCATCCCGTCAGCCCATCCGCCACCTCCGAAGCCGGCCTCAGAGCCATGAAATCCCCGTACATCAGGCATTCCTCTATCCTGCCCTCCCGCACGTTCATATACACTTCCACCGTGCCGCCGTCATACTTTTTATAGTTATGAATGGCGCAATTGATCGGCTGTCCGTAATTCCACTCCCACGTCTCATATTTATCCCGTTTCAGTCTCTCTATCCCGGCAAGCTCATCCTCTGTCAGTGCAAGCGCCTCATAACCGGCATCTTCAAGCAGCTTGCCGGCAAGACGCTCCTTCAGCACCTCGATCGTAACCTCTCCAGGCATGTAATCCTTAATATTGCCGACACGGCTCTTTACGGACTTGACCGCTTTGGAATTGAACTTCTCGCTTCTTACATGCAGGCTTTTTGAAACGGCAGATAAATCCGAGTCAAAGAGCAGGCATCCATGGTGGAGTATCCGGTTCTTATAGATCCTCTGCGCGGTCCCGGATACTTTCTTCCCTTCTATCATGATATCATTACGGCCGCTGAACACAGCCTTGGCCCCCAGTTCCCTCAGCACTTCGACGACAGGTCCGGTAAAATATCTCATCTCATCCCGGTCATCCTCCCCCCTGTCCGCAATGACGGAATAGTTCAGATTGCCCAGGTCATGGTACACCGTTCCGCCTCCGGTCGTCCTGCGGACGACCCGGATACCGTGTTCTGTTACATATTGCTGGTTGACCTCCTCCATGGCGTTCTGGTGCCTGCCGACTATGATAGCATTATCATTCTGCCAGAGCATGACGATGGCACCCTCCATATGATGTGTCAGGAGATATTCCTCCAGCGCAAGGTTATAATAGGGATTGGTACAATCATTTACAACAAGGTAATTATTCTTCATACTTTTTCGCCACCCGGTATAAATCCGTAAAATCTTCCTTCAGATGCGCATACAGGTTCCTGTATATATCAAAATACTCCATATAGCGCTCATGTGCCTCCTGGTCCGGTTCCATATAATCGATGTAGTTGACTTTATCCTTGGCAATCCCAAAGTCTTCAAATACCCCTACAGATACTCCCGCAAGAATGGCATCCCCATAAGGCGCCCCGACACGGTTCTCCACAAATGCCGTCGGCACGTTGAATACATCCGTGATGATCCTTCGCCACAGCTTGCTCTTTGCCCCGCCTTCATTCAGGATGATCGGCGCATTAGCCTTGACCCCTTTCTCCAGCATAAGCCTATAGTTGTCATACAGCGCATATGCCACCCCTTCCATCATAGCACGGATAAGATGCCCCTTCGTGTGATGGAGCGACAGGCCGAATACCGTCCCTCTCGCATAGGCGTTCCAGAGCACGGTACGTTCCCCCATAAGGTAAGGGAGCACGATAAGCCCCTCGCTGCCGGCCGGCACTTTTTCCGCCTCTTTATTCATAATATCATAGACATCCATATCTGACATCATCTGTGCGGTGGCATGCTCCATCTGGCAGAAATTGTCCCTGATATATCTGAGCACCTGGCCCCCTGTAAGCACGACGGCGATGGAGATGTAGTCGTTGCAGGAGTTCGTCGTATAGGCGTCGTTGCATACAAGGTCGATAAACTCTCTGCTGTCATTCACCACGCCCATGACACCGCATGTGCCGAGGTTGATCTGTACATCGCCCGGCGTGATGGCGCCGCCGCCCACAAAACCCGCATTGCAGTCTACCTGGCCGGCGCAGACCGGTATGCCTGCAGAAAGCCCAAGCTCCTCTGCGGCCTCCTCCGTCACCGTCCCGACAATATGCTCGCACGGATACAGGTCCGGCATCAGCGCGATATCGATGCCGAGCTTATCCATCAGATCCCTGTTGAACTCTTTCTTCCTGATATCATACGCCACACCCCAGAAGCCCCCGTGGGAGTAGCTCATGGCAGCCTTCCCCGTCATGCGGAGCCTTACGAAGCCGTCAATGGTCAATGTCTTCCAGATCTTCTTGTAATCCTCCGGACGGTTGTTCTTCTCCCACATGATATTTACCATGGTCGGATAGTCTTCAATCCGATTGCCGTTGATTCGGAATATCTCGTCCACCCCTACATGTTCCCGCAGCCACTCCACCTCTTTCACCGCCCGCCTGTCCATAAGGTTATAGGCGCGGTTGACCGGACGGGCGTCCTTATCGACCATGACAAGGCACGGCTGCGCCGAAGATATCCCGATGCCCTTGATATCCTCCGGCGCTACCCCCGCCTTCTTCATGCAGTCCTTTATCGTCTCACACGCCAGCGTCCAATAGTGTTCGGCATCGTGCTCAGACCATGACGGCCTGTCTACATAGATGGGATATTCCTGAAAGGAATACGCAAGCACATCTGCGTGTCCGTCAATAATACAAGCCTTGCCCCCTCCGGTGCCATAGTCAAGGCCTATCATATATGTTCCCATGTAATTCTACCTCCTTATCAAACCGCTTTGTGCACGCTCTTCCCAAAGCAGTCGAGTGCCGCTTCTTTGATCATCTCGGACAGCGACGGATGTGCCACGACCATCCTCTCCCACTCTTCTAGCGTCATCTTGTCCCTGACCGCCGCAGAAGCAAATGCAATCATCTCCGGGGCATCTTCACCGACGATATGTACGCCGAGCGTCGTCTCTTTCTCCTTGTCCATCACTACACGTACCAGGCCGTCCGCCCCTTCCGCCAGAGCCATCCCGTTCGCACTGTAGGCAAATTCTCCCGTAACCGCCGCAATCCCCATCTCTTCAGCCTTATCGGCGCTGATTCCCACCGCCGCGAATGCAGGCATCGTATAGATGCATCTCGGCATGACGCTCAGGTCCACGGCTTCACTCCTGCCCATGATATTCCTGACCGCCGCCTCTCCTTCTGCGTAAGCGGCATGGGCAAGCTGGTATCCTCCCACGACATCGCCGATGGCATAGATATGGGGCACGCTCGTCTCCATGTATGCATTGACCTGTATCTCACCTCTTGGCGTAAGTGAAATTCCGGCCGCTTCGGTGTCGATCCCGTTCAGGTTCGGCTTCCTGCCGGTGGCCATGAGCACCACGTCCGCCTCCGCCACACCCGATTGAGCTCCTTCATAGCAGACGCGCAGTCCGGTTTCCGACTTCTCTATCTTCTGCACCTTCGTCCCGCAGGAAATATGTATCCCCCGCTTTTGAAGCACGCGGGCCATATATGTCACAGCCTTCCTGTCTTCTGCCGGGAACAGTTCCGGCAGAACCTCGAGCACGGTCACTTCAGAGCCGAGAGAGCAATATGCGCTCGCCAGCTCCATGCCGATGACCCCGCCGCCGATGACCGCCAGACGCCCCGGTACTTTCTCAAGCTCCAGCGCCTGCGTGCTCGTTATCGCAAGTTCCGCGCCCGCAATCGGTATAGAAGAGGGAACGGAACCAGTGGCAATCAAGATGTCCTTCCCTCTGTATATGTTTCCTTCGCACTCCACTTCACCGGTCCCTGTAAGCGTTGCAAAGCCATGTACTACCCTGATCTTATTCGCTTTCAGCAGATACTCCACACCGGATACGAGCTTATGAACCACTTCGTTCCTGCCTTCCTGTATCTTCCTGAAGCTGAACAGTCCACATTCCCTGAATATCTTCTGATCCACAAGGGAGCGCACCTTTTCCATAGCCGCCGCCTTGTCAAGCAGATACTTAGTCGGTATGCAGCCCACATTCAGGCATGTACCGCCTATGCCGCCTCCTTCAAACAAGAGCACGGACAAGCCTTCCTTTGCCGCGGTTATGGCGGCCAGATAGCCGCCCGGCCCGCCGCCGATTACAATCAGGTCATAGTCCTTTCTCATGGTATCGCTTTCCATTTTTTACGCCTCCTTACCTACAGCAGAGCCATTGCCGGGTCTTCTATCACTGTTTTCAGTTCCGTCAGGAAACCGGCCCCGTATGCTCCATCTACCACACGGTGGTCAAAACTTCCCGTAAGGGTCATCACCGGAACCGCCACCCACCGTCCGTCCTTAAGCACCGGCTTGTCATGCACAGTACCTGCCGCCAGAATACACGCTTCCGGCGGGTTGATGATAGCGTCGAACTGTACCACCGGATACATGCCGAGATTGGACAGCGTGATCGTCCCCCCGGACATATCTTCAGGCGCCAGCTTCCCTTCCCGTGCCAGGCTGATGTTGGACTTGTTGGCCTTTGCTATCTCTGTGATGGTCTTTTCATTCACAGCTTCCACTACCGGGACGACAAGCCCTTCCTCCAGAGAGACGGCCAGCCCGATGTTCACATTCGTATGCAGCAGGATCGCGTCCTCCGTATAGGATGCATTTACATACGGATATTTCCGGACTGCCGCGTCGATACATTTGAACAAAATGTCGTTGTATGATAGTTTAAGTCCTGTCTTACTGCCGTTGACCTTCGTCCGGAACGAAATGCACGGCTCCATATCAACTTCCACCGATGCCCGGAATACGGGTATGTTCCGGGAACTCTCCAGCATCCTGCGGGCAATCGTCCTGCGCATGGATGTGAGCGGAACTTCTGTAACGGAAGCTTTTCCACATCCGGTCTCCTCAGTCCCTGCCGTATCCATACATGGAGCCTCATCGATATATTTCTGCACATCTGCACGTTTCAGATTATGTTTCCCAAAGCAGGCTGCCACATCACGGAGGGAAACCCCATGTTCGCCCGCAAGCAGTTTTGCATTTGGCATCGCCCTGATATGATCCATATCCGTCTTGCCGCATACCGGTTCTGCCCTTTCCTTCTCCGGTGCACACGCAAGGCGGCTTGGCTGCGACTTGTCTATCGGCTGATATTCATCCTCTTCCTTCCCGGACGGAGCAGATGCTGCTGCCACAGCCGCTTCCAGCCCTGCCTTACTTTGTCCGCCAAGCCGTTCTTCCACCTGTGGCCTGTCACTCTCCTCCCCGATGAGGGCTATCACCTCTCCGGCCGCCGCCTGATCCCCTTCTTCCGCCAGGATTGCAAGCACGGTGCCCTTTGCAAAGCTTTCTACCGAGAGGGTGGCTTTGTCCGTCTCTACCGTGAGCAGCTCGTCTCCCCGTTTGACCTTATCACCTGTTTTTACCAGCCAGGCGCCTATGGTGGACATGTCCGTCGTCTGCCCGCCTGCCGGCATCGTAATCTCTTTTATCATAATCTTCTCCCGCCTTAGAATGCTTTGTTCTCACCGTTCAGCGCCCGTATCGTCTCTTCCACATATGCCATGACCGCCTCCTGTTCCTTTACGATCATGTCTTTTCCCGCGCCTCTTCCGAGGATAACATTGGGATCCATCTGATCCACGTCATGCTCTGACATGTATGCTTTCACCGCGTTGATGGCAGCACGTTTCATACCCGTGCCAAAGTTCACCTTTGCAACGCCCATGGATGCAGCTTTGGACAGATCTTCATGGGCGATGCTCGTTCCGCCATGGAGCACGAGCGGAATGTCGATTTCTCTGGCAAGCGTCGCAAGCGCGTCGTAATCGATCGTAACGTTTCCGTCCTCCTTCAGATGGCAGTTTCCAACCGCTACAGCCACTGCATCTATTCCCGTCTCCCGGACGAACCGGCAGCACACCTCCGGGTCGGTGTCCTCCCCTTCATGAAGCTCTCCCGTGGCCGAATTGAAAAGCGGCAGTTCGCCCACTTCACCTTCTACCGCCACACCATAGGCATGTGCCTTATTCACGATTCTCTTCTGAATCTCGGTCAGTTCCTGAAGGGGCAGCGCGTCAGAGGCAAATACAGGGGCGAACATGACCATGTCGAATCCGATTTCCGCAGCCCTGATTACCATGTCCTCGTCATCAGACTCATTCAGAAGCAGCGCCACCGGAACCCCTGCCTCTTCCGCTATCTGGGACAGCATGGCATAGTATACGTCGAGGCTTTCTCTGTAGCGCCTCTTGGCCTCCCCGATGTAGGTTCCACATACGCCTATCATGACAGGTGATTTGACATGTTCGGCCGCCCTTACCATGGCAAGCGTAGACTGGAGGTCCCAGCTCTCGAAATATCCGACTGCATAGTTATGTTCCCGGGCGTGCTTAAGTAGTTCGTTTGCTGCTATTCTGCTCATAATTTCATTCTCCTTTATGAATACTATAGTAGGTCCGTTAAAATGATGCTGAGGCCAAAGGTCCCCGGCATCTTAACATGCGATACGTGCAACGGCACGCTCATTCCGCGACCAATTCCCGGGCCGCATCTGCAATGCGCCTGGTATCCGGAATCACGAAATTCTCCATCGGAGATGCAAACGGCACCGGCGTATCGTATGCCGCCACGATCTTAATGGGCGCATCCAGGTCATAGATATGGTTCTCAGCGATATGAGCTGCCAGCTGCGCTCCCCATCCGTTATTCTTATGATCCTCATGGACAATCAGAAGCCTGCCCGTCTTCTTAAGTGACGCCTTCACCGTGTCATAGTCGAACGGCACGAGTGTCCTCGGATCGATCACCTCGCAGCTGATTCCTTCTTCCTCCAGTTTCCTGGCAGCCTCCTGCGCCCGGTAGCTCATGAGCAGGTTGGCGACGATCGTCACGTCCCTGCCTTCCCTTCGCACCGCCGCCTTGCCGAATTCTATCGCATAGTCTTCTTCCGGCACTTCCCCGGACGTCTTGATTGCGTCTTTTTCTTTTCTCGTTCCTCCGTACAGCAGCTTATGTTCAAATACAAGCACCGGATTGTCATCCCGGATTGCCTGCTTCATCATGCCTTTCGCATCGTACGGGGTGGACGGGCATATCACTTTCAGCCCCGGCACATGGGTAAAGTAGCTCTCCAGGCTCTGTGCATGCTGCGCGCCTCTGTTCGTGGCCCCGCAGGGCGCCCGCATGACCATCGGCACATGGACGGTACCGCCGGACATGTAGCACATCTTCGCCGCCTGGTTCACAAGCTGGTCCATCATGCAGAACAGGAAGTCTCCGTACTGGAGGTCTGCCACCGGGCGCATGCCCGTAATTCCTGCCCCTACGCATACTCCCGATATGAGTATCTCGGCGATGGGCGTGTTGATGACCCGTTCCGGACCGAATTCCTCCAGAAGTCCTTTCGTAACAGTAAATGCTCCGCCCATTCCTCCTTCTATATCTACGTCTTCCCCAAGGCAGAAGACGGTGTCGTCTCTTCTCATCTCTTCCTGGATTGCCTGCTTTAGGGCATCCGCTATGGACATCTCGGCCATTATGCATTTCCTCCTTCCCAGTATACGTCCCGAAGCGCAGATTCCGGTTCCGGATCCCTGCTGTTCTTGGCATATTCCACTTCAGCTTCTATCTCTGCCTCTATTCCTTCTTCTATCCGGACCAGCTCTTCCTCACCGATGACATTCTCCTCCAGCAGGCGTTTTCTGAAAGAACGCACCGGGTCTCTGGAGAACCATTCCTTCTCTTCCTCTTCCGGACGGTAGCCGCAGGCATCGTTTCTGGAATGTCCGCCGATGCGGTAAGTCTTCAGTTCCAGGATTGTCGGCCCCTCTCCTGCTCTCGCCCGTTCTATCGCCCGGGATGCCGCTTCGTTCACGGCCAGCACATCGTTGCCGTCCACGACTTCGGACGGGATCCCATAGGCCGCCCCTCTGTCCGCCGCCACGTTCTTCAGATTACACGTCAGCTTAATAGACGTCGTCGCAGAATATAGGTTATTCTCGCACACATAGACTACCGGCAGCTTCCATACCGCCGCCGCGTTGAGCGCTTCATGGAAAGCGCCCTCATTGCTTGCCCCGTCTCCGAAGAAGCAGACCGCCACATTGTCCGTCTTCTTCATCTTGCACCGGAGCGCCACACCTGCGGCTATCGGCAGGTTCCCTCCTACGATGGCATTGGCCGTGACCGCTCCGACAGATATGTCTCCCGTGTGCATGGCTCCGCCTTTTCCTTTGCAGCACCCTTCCGCCTTGCCGAACATCTCGCACATCATGGAACGTAAGCTCACTCCTTTGGCAAGATCGTGTCCCGCCGGCCTGTGTGTCGTCAATATGTAATCTTCTTTTCTCAGGTCATATATCATACCCACCGCGCAGGCTTCCTGTCCGTGGGACTGGTGAATCGTTCCCGGCATGATCCCTTCCAGGAACAGATAATATATCGTTTCCTCGTACTGGCGTATCAGGTACATATCCTTGTACATACCGACCGCCCGCTCTCTCTCAGGCATTTTCAGCATAACGCATTCTCCTTGTCTTTTAAGATTCTAAATTCGTCATATCGGGGCCAGAGGCCTCTGGCCCCCTGATACCTGCGAATCGCTCCGCACTATGAGCACCCGCAATTCTAAAAACATTCAAAATCCGCCCGGGCCGTCTGCTTTCCTATTCATTATATTTTTAAAAAGTGACTTAATCAACAGTTTAGCCCTCTCATAATGTTTGAATTAAAACATTACAGGCTTATTATTGTTTATTTTCAAACACCTTACTATTCTGCACTGGTTGTAATACGGAAAAATATGTTATAGAATAAACATAGATGTCGATCTTGAAAGGAGCCTCAAAATGAAAAAGGAACGCCATGCCCGGATTATCGAATTGCTGGAAAACCATATGGTATGTACTCCGAAAGAACTGTCGGAAGAGCTCGCCTGCAGCGAGATGACGATACGAAGAGATCTGAATGAACTGGAAGAGATGAGCCTCGTACGGAGAAAACACGGGTGTGCCTTCCTCGTGAAGGCTGCCAAGCCGAATTATTTCCTCGAGCAGATAGATGAACAGCAGTATGAAAAAGAAGCCATCGCGAAAGCCGCCCTGCAGTTTGTCCATCCGTACAGCGTCATCTGTATCGACTCCGGGACTACGGCCCACACCGTGTCCCGTTTTCTGCCGGACAGCATCCCTTTGTCAGTCATCACGTCTAATCTGATGACCGCAGTTGAACTGTCGGAAAAGGAAAATATACAGACTTATGTCATCGGGGGAATGCTGTATCACAGGACGAAATCCATCATGACAGAATCGGCGGAACTTCTGACACAGCATCCCGCAGACGTGGCGTTCATATCCGCCCGGGCGTTCCGCATTCCCGGCGGAGCGTTCGAGCATACCTACCCCCTTGTGGCGACGAAGAAAGCCCTCGTGTCCATCGCGCGGAAAACCGTGCTCCTCATCGACCACACGAAAGCAGAGCACGTATCGCTGTGCAATTCTATCCCGCTCAACCAGATTGATGCAATCATCACGGACAACAAGACGTCCAATGAGATAATAAAAAAAGCAGTCGGCCTCAAGAAAGAAGTAATCGTCGTCAATCCTGAGACCGCTGCCATCGAACATCATTATAATAAAATGCAATTTAATCATAATTGATAAGCATACGCATATAAAACATATCTCCTTCCGTCTTATAAATCAGGAACGCGTTATATTTCCGGGCAAATGCCAAGATGCTCTGCGTTCCTGTGCCGTGTCCGTCGTCTTCTGCCCTGGGCAGGTTATCCTCATCAAAGAGGATTGTTCCGTCATAGGTATTCACCACTTCAAAAATCATCTGAGGGCGGCTTACACAATGTACCTTGATCTGTTTCCGGGTACCTTCTGTCATCCTGCAGCATGCATGGACGGCATTTTCAACGGCATTGGCAAGCACGATGGCAAGTTCCGCAGAATCGACCGGGAGTATATCCGGTATGTCACAGTCAACCGATACGTTGATACCCGCCCGTACCGCCCGCTCCAGATACAGGGCCAGCGTGGCGTTCACGACCGGGTTCTTACAGTATGCCGACAGGCGGAGAGGCTCTCCCATCTCATCCAGCCTCCCTTTTATAACCTCAAGAGCCTCCTCCACCCTTCCCTCCCTGAGCTGCACGATAATATTGGCGAGGTAATGCCTCATGTCATGGCGGTATACGGCAAGTTCTCGCTCACTTTTTTCTGCCGCTTCAATCTGCTTCAGAAGCGCCAGGGATTGAGATTCGAGAAGCTCTGTATTGCGCTGGAGCGTAAGCAGCTCATATGTGCTGCGGTATACCTGATAGATGATATAATATACAAAACACAAGATGACATAGAGGAACGCGACTGCCAGAAGATTATCCGTGCGTACATGCGGATACAGACCCAGAAACATCACTAACGCAAAAAAGCAGAATGGAATCACCGCAAATATACGCCAGCTCCCTTTTTTCATATTTGCAGCCAGAAACTGGTACGGCAGCCGCAGATACCGTACGAACAAGAATAAGATCAGTGCGGACAGAACTCCACGCATAAGGGCATCCAGCCATACCGCCTTGTCTCCTCCTTCCAGCGCTCCCCCCGTGATAAAGTGGGACAGTATAGATATTAGATAAACTGCATTCACAGCTGTAAAAAAGTTAAACAGATGCTGGGAAGGCCAGTCTTTTGCAGCGGCAAGCAGATAGATAATGCAGGGTACAAAAAGGACGGCCGCATATAGCTGCTTCATACGTTCCTGCCCTGCCAGAATCAACAGCATGGCATTGACAGATGCAGCGGTGAGGAAAACCGCCGCCATAGCGGCACGGGCTCTGCGCCGTCTTGGAAAACGTGACATTTCAAAAACAAGTGCAATCGGAAAAGCGCAGGTCACCGTCATCCGCAGTATGTTCCCCAATAATGCCATCTGATTCATGATTCCCGCCTCCGTTCAAGTATGTAGTCCATATACTTCTTCTTCGCTTCGGAATATTTTCTCGTTATCGTCAGCAATTCGCCATCACTCAGCGTGAACGTATTCCTTCCTACCTTCTGTATGTGCCGCATATTGACAATATGGGATGCCGATATCTGTATGAACCCCATGCCTACGCTAAACGGTGCCGCAATATCAGAAAACGGCTTCCGGTAAAGGACACTCTTAACCGTTGTACAATCTGTCAGATGCAGGTACAGGCGGTGCCCGTAATACTCCACGCATACAATCCTCGAAAGAGGAATGGCTTGCAGGCCATCCGGCACATGTAGCAGAAAACGGCACATGTTGTCAGCTTCAAATCTCTGACAAGCCTCGTCAAGCCGTACAGCCAGCTCTTCCTCGCTACAAGGTTTCAGCATATAGTCCATGGCCCTGATACGGTAAGATTCCAGCGCGAAATCCGGAGATGACGTAAGATAGATGATGACAGCCAGACCGTCCTCCTGCCGTATGGCCCTGCCAAGCTCCATCCCATCCATTCCGGGCATCAGTATATCTAAGAGACAGATGTTGAACTTCCTTCCCTTCTCTATCTCCTCTAGCAGTTCCATACCGGTATGGAAGCAGTCCAGAGAAATATCTTTATCTGGATGCCGCTTTATGTATTCTTTTATATAGGCACATATCTGCTCTAGTTCTATATAATCATCTTCGCATACAGCTATAGAAATCATGAGTTCCCACCTTTTGTCATCTGTACTAATGTAATTATATACGATAATGCACGCATTTCCCAGACGAAAACGATTGCTAATTAAGTGAAAAAAAATGTCTTTCAGGCTATTGCCTGCAAATGCAGCCTTTATTCATTTATAATATCACCTGAGTTCAAAAATTTGTTATCTCCTAATACCCTGAAGATGGCATAGTAAAAAGCTCAGACGAAACGATACAGAAAGGTAGAAGCAATATGAGACGATTAACACATCTTAAAAAGCTATCTGTGATGCTTGGAGCCGCCGTCCTTCTGTCTGCTACCCTGATAGCAAGCGTCCCGGCACATGCAGAAGAAGGGATTACCGTAACGAGCGCGGCAGAACTTAAAAACGCGGTCCAGAATGCGTCCGCTCCACTTACCATCAACCTGGGGGGAGACATATTTACGGCCACCGTCTCTGCCGGAACCGACAAGGATATCACTATCAATATGAATGGCCACCGGATCCGCACAACCTCCATGTACGCTCTTGTAACCGCCGGAAAGCTGACTGTCAACGGAGGCACTGTTGTAAATGAAGCTGTCCAGCCTGCAGGCTGCATCCAGGTGAATTCCGGAGGCACCTTGGTACTTAATGGAACAGCACTGGACGGAGGCTCCATGGTCCTGGACAATCATGGGACTTCCACCGTCACAGACAGTACCATTACCGCAAGTCTGTACTATGGAGTCACCAACCAGACTTCCGGAATTCTCTATCTGAACGGAAGCAGCCTTATATCTGACGAGCTGATAGCAGGCATCTCTAACTACGGTGCCCTCTACTTTAATTCCGGCATCGTCAAAAGTAAGGGAACGGCCATCGAACAGATCAGAGGCAGTTCCCTGATTCTGCCGGACGGCAAGATAGATAAGAACGGGACAGACGGTGGGTATCATACATGTACGCTCACAGACAGCGTGATAACAGGAGCGGTAAATGGGGGGACACCCATAGATGCAGAGAGCATAGAAGACCTTATCCGCCGCTCTAAAGTGAGCGCGGCACATGTCACCCGGCTGGAAATTACAGAAGGAACCGTAACCGGTGACGACTGGAATTACCTCTCTACCGATAAAGACAATACAGGGGCAGGCAATCCTCTGTCTCAGCTGGAAGTCCTTATAATCGGCCGGACCGTATCCCAGGTTACAGACATGCCCGCAGACTGCTTCTGGGGAGACCGTACACTAACGGAGATAAAAATATTCGGTGTGAAGGGAGTAGGGGACCGTGCATTCCAAAACTGTACTGCACTGGAAACTGCAATTTTCCCCGGTTTACAGAATATGGGGACGGATATGATTGAAGGCTGTACCTCTATGAAGATATTCGCAGTCCCGTCCACTCCGCCTGTATGTGAAAACGGATGGATATACAGCTCGTCCGCACCGGCCGGCTTACAGCTTCAGATTGTGGATTCTTCGGGAATCCCTCTATCCGGGGCAGCGCTTAATGAAGCACGCATCCGTTATGCCCTTGCTCTTGAAAATGGTTCTGACAGAGAAGACGGCTATTGGTTCGGTATGGATATAGGAGAGATTACACATACCATCTCCGCAACGGCCGGCGAGGGCGGCAAAGTAAAAGCTCCCGGCAAAGTGCTGCGTGGTACTGATGCGAGGATACAAATCATCCCAAACCCAGGATGGGCGACAGCCAGTGCAACCGCCGACGGAGAATCTGTATCTGTAGTTAACAATGAGTATGTATTTCATGATGTCAAAGAAGACCATTCCCTGACGGTTACGTTTATCAAGGTGAAAGATAACGGTACTTCCGAAAGCGGAAACAGCGGGAATGAAAAGCCTGTATTCAGTTCCGCAAAGGCTGCCCGAACAGGGGATGACGCTGTCCTGCTGCTCTGGTGCTTCCTGTTGGCCGCCTCTGCTGTCGTAATAAAGAAGCTTGTCAGGTATCGTGTATGATCTTGGGGGATATTTTTGGTGGCCGAGTTACTCGGCCACCTTTTTACTTCCAATCAGTCAAATGGGGTTCCTTCCTCTTCTCCAGCCGCTCCAGAGCATCATAAAGGCTGGATTCCTTCCAGCCTGCTTCGCGGAATACATTCTGGAGTATCCTGTCGGCTGTAGCAATATCCAGTTCCGCCTCCTGCGTTATCTCTCTGTAATCTGCCACCTGCTCTTATCCTTTCTGTTCTCTCAATCCACCCCTGCCATCCATATATCAGGATGAAGGAAGCGTCCATATGATCGATTCATCATATGGCTCACCTTCCCGAGGCGCTTTAAAATCCTTCGTATAATATATCTCCAGCCTGTCAGGCTGCGGCCTTCCTTCTTTCATCAGTATGACAAAAGAAAACTCCAGCTCGTCATTCGTGCCAATCTCCGTAACCAGATTGCTTTTATCATGATTTGAAAAAAGGAGGGCCCCTTCATACGTCTTCCTGCCGCTTATGCCCTGTACCATGATATTGCCGGCATCAAGCACATATAAGCCTTTATTTTCCGCGGTTCCGGAGATGACATAGTAAGAATAGCCCTTCTTTTCCTCGTAATAGTTGTAGTAGCCGTTTGGCTGCTTTGGCTTGACCTCCTTGCATATCTCAGCCTTCTCGAAGGTAAATGAGATGCCGTTCATGGTTATGCTCTCATTAGCACCGGCTTGTATGCTATGTTCCGCTGTTGCCTTACCGCGGCAGCCGCTGACGCAAAGCAGCAGCAGAAAGGCCAATAATAAGCACTTTTTCATTTATTCCACCTCGAGCACCGCTTCAATTGCTCCCCCATTATATAAGTTGTCCGGATCCTTCATATCAGCCGCTTCCACATTCAAGACGATCGGATACTCCCCCTCCTTCAATTCCTTATCTATCTTGAAGCTTGTTACAGCCGTGCCCGGTTTGATCAGGCCTGTCTGATACAATGTCGATCCATCACTTTTGAGTATTATGTGGAATTTGAAATAGCAGTCATTCCCTTCCGGGTTGAGCAGTGCCACTTCGACTTTCTTCGTTGCCAGGTCCATCTCAAGAACGTCATATCCCGGCATAAGGATGGAGTCCGGGTCTGTGTTTTTCACCCCATTCGGCAGTTGATATGCAATAGCATGCTTGTCCAGATCCGGCCCGCGCTCATAGGTCAAGGCTGCTGTCACTCCTGCGGCCGCGATCAGCAGCAGCAGGATTACTGTCATTATTTTTCTGACAGGCCTTTTACCATGCTTCCTTTTCTTCTTCCTGTATGTATCTTCCATATGCTCCTCCCTGCCCCACTATTCTGTTATTATGAGCTGTGCCTCTATGTTTCCCGCATTATATACGATCTCAGGATCCTGTATGTCCCGCGTCTCCACGATAACCTCGATGGGGTATGTTCCCGCCTTCAGCTTCTTGCTGAGATCGAATTCCATTACAGCTTTGCCTGGTTCTATCAGGCCGGAGGCGTATAGTGATTCGCCGGTATCCGTCTGCTTGATCGTATACCGGAAATAGCATTCATTTCCTTCCGGGTTGAGCAGTACGGCCTTGATATGCGTATCGTCTTCCCTGCCGTTTAGTTTGCTCACCCCCGGCAGCAGGATGGAATCACTGTCCGTATTTTTAATACCTTCCACATGGTAGGACACCGCCGTCCTATCCAATCCCTCAACTTCGTCCTTCCGTGCAATCCATATGCCGGCCAGGAATATGATGGCGCATACGAGCGCCGCCAATATGACCGAAAGCAGCCTGTGCCAGGCATAGTCGACAATCCGGAGGAAGCCTTCTTCCCCTTTTCCGTCCACCACCGGAATATATCCCACGACCCTTTTCGTCCACGCCAGCCTGTTCTGATAAGGATACAGGC
>NZ_JABFCH010000034.1:0-30759 GCF_017566055.1 Extibacter sp. GGCC_0201
CGCCGCCGATGTGGCCGGCCTTCCCCTCGACGATCATGTCGATTACGGTTTCTCTTAATTGGTAAGCCAATGCTTTTAGATTTTCCATATTACCGTCCTTTCTATTTGACCCGTTCTGTCTATGTATCACACGGATTATTTTCTCTTGAACATACGCACCATCTTCTCACGCATTACCGGGTTTTCCTTCATAGCATCGATGACGACCGCGATAAGAACGACGCCGCCGGTAACAACCGTCTCCCAGTAAGATGACACACGCATCAGCGTGATGGATGTGGATATCGTGCCGCTTAAGAGACCACCGATTACCGTGCCGACAACCCCTCCGATACCGCCGGTCATGGACGTTCCTCCAAGGACCGAAGCTGTTACGGAAGGCATGACCCAGTTGGCTCCGATACTCGCCTGGAAGGACGCCAGCTTACACGTCATAAGCACGCCCGCCGTAGCCGCCAGAAGCCCGCTTAAGCAGTACACCATCATCTCTACCCGCTCGGTCTTGATGCCGACGATCTTTGCACAATTCCGGTTGCCGCCAAGCGCAAAGATGTGACGGCCGAATTTGGTCCGTCTGAGCATGATGGTCAGTATGACACAGATGATGATCATGATAATTACGATCGTCGGCAGAATATCCCCGATGACGCCGTTTGCGATAAACTGCGCATCCTCCGGGACGCCCACGATAGGCATGCCCTTCGTGATGATGTATACGATACCTTTGTATATCTCCCCCGTCGCCAGCGTAACGATGAACGGAGTAATCTTCAGATAAGCGATGAAAAATCCATTGACCGCGCCAAATACGACACCCAGCAGGCAAGATACGATAATTGCAAGATAAGAGTTCATCCCCATCTCGACCATAAATGTAGCCGCAAACATACTGCTGACAGATCCGATGGCCGCCACGGAAAGGTCGATGCCTCCCGTCAGGAGCACGATCGTCTGTCCGAAACTGATGATGATGATAAAGGAAGCTGCACGCGTCAGCGTGCTGATGTTATATGCCGTGAAAAAGTTGCCTGTGGCAGCGTGAACCGCGATACCTACAAGAATTGTTACAATAAGTACCATCCCTGCAGTCGATTTAAAGAAATCAATCATTTTTTTACCCATTGTCATATTCCCTCCTACTGAAATGCCACTTTCAGAACATCTTCTTCTGTGGTCATGTCTACATCTTCGATATATCCTTTGATTCTTCCCTGGTGTACGACCATCACGCGGTCTGCAAGCGCCAGCACCTCTTCCATCTCGGAAGAGATGACAACTACTGCCACCCCGTTATCCGCCAGCTCTCTGACAAGCTGATGGATCTCTCCTTTGGCATTGACATCGATACCTCTGGTCGGCTCATCCATGATGAGCATCTTGATGCCTTTGGCCATCCAGCGCGCAACGATGACCTTCTGCTGGTTGCCGCCGCTTAAGTTCTTGATAAGCTGCTCCTGTCCTGCAGTCTTGATCTTAAACTTGCCGATGTAATCATCCGCAATCCGGGATGCCTCTTTGAAATTGATTAGGCCGTTCTTCTTCAGCTGGTCATAAGAAGGAAGCATCATATTCTCAAGCACCGACATGCCCGGCGTGATGCCGTCATGCCGTCTTTCCTCGGATACATATCCCATGCCGAGCCTGATTGCCACCCTCGGATCCTTGATGTCTACTTCTTTTCCTTCCACGAACGTCTTTCCGCCCGGCTCCTTCTGGGTAATCCCGAAAACCGTCTTGAATATCTCCGTCCTGCCGGCTCCTACGAGCCCTGCCACGCAGAGAATCTCTCCTTTTTTCACCTGGAAGCTCACATCCTGGAACTCCCCTTCCCGGTTCAGCTCCTTTGCCTCAAAGAATACTTCGCCGGACACTTCTCTTGCTATGTGCTTGGATTGTTCTACCTTTTTGCCCGCCATGCTGGTAATGATATCTTCTTTTGTCATATCTTTGACTTCCGCTACTTTCACGAGCTGCCCGTCACGCATGATCGTCATGCGGTCCGCCTGCTCAAGCACTTCGTCCAGATGGTGGGTGATGAATACCATTGCCGTCCCCTCTTTTTTTAACCTCTGCATGGATTCAAACAGGGATACGGCCTCTTTATTCGTCAGTACCGCCGTCGGCTCATCCAGAATCAGCACCCTCGGCGAATAGGCGAGTGCCCGCGCAATAGACACGAGCTGCTGGTACGCAGCAGACAGCGTCTTGACTTTACGCGTCACATCTATCTCAACATTTAAAATCTTCAATAATTCGATTGCTTCTTTCTGTGTCTCTTTCCAGTTAATCAAAGTTCCTTTGGCTCTCTCATTCCCGAGGAAAATATTTTCCTCGATCGTAGCTTCGGGAATCAGGTTCAGTTCCTGTGGAACTAATACGATATTCTTGCCAAAGGCATCCTTAGGGGATGAGATCTTGACCGGTCTGCCGTCCATGAAGATCTCGCCTTCGTCCATGATGTACTGTCCGGTGAGGACATTCATCAGTGTACTCTTACCTGCACCGTTTTCTCCCAGCAGGGCATGGATCTCGCCCGGCCTGATGCTCAAGTCGACTTTATCCAGCGCTTTTGTTCCCGGGAAGGTCTTGGTGATCCCTTTCATTTCAATTACGAATTCGCTCAACTTATTCACTTCCTCTACCTTTTTTTCAATCCTTCGTGCTGCCTTTTCGTGCTACAGTTCTTCTCTTTCCTCATCTCTGGCCCGAACCCTGGGCACGGGTGGCTCCCGGCAGACAGGCATGTTCCTTCGGGCAGCCCGTAATCCATGCATTCCGGGCGGGTGCGCTCCTGCCGCCAAGGTATAAAAATTCCACGCAACCATGCTTACATAATCGCGTGGAATTATATAACCTTTCAAAAGATGCTCCCTGCTTCCAAGCGAAGCTTATTTCTGCTTATTTTTCGCCAAACAGCATGTCGATGTACTCGTCTGCCTGATCCTGGTATACAGATGTAGATCCAACGTCTGTGATTTCATCTACGTCTTCGCCGTCGATACATTTCACAGCATTGTAGATGAGCTTGTATCCCATATCGTAGCAGTTCTGTACCTGGGCAACATATAACGTACCGTCTTTCAGGTAGTTGAACGTACGAAGGTCATGATCCATACCGCCGATGATTACTTCACCGCTCTTGCCTGCATCTTTTACGGCCTGACATGCGCCTACCGGATTGGACATGTTGTTGCAAAGGATACCATTAAGGTCCGGATAAGCCTGCATCCATGCTTCTGTAATTTCGATGGCCTTCTCTACGAAGTCATTGTCTCTCTGGTCATCGACCACTTCGATGTCCGGATATTTCTCAACGGTATCGTAGAAAGCTTCCAGACGCTGTTCGTGGGAAGATGCCCCGATCGTTCCTGACAGGAAAGCTA
The DNA here is from genome assembly GCF_017566055.1 of Extibacter sp. GGCC_0201. NCBI lineage: Bacteria > Bacillati > Bacillota > Clostridia > Lachnospirales > Lachnospiraceae > Extibacter > Extibacter sp. GGCC_0201. Next base: position 3,384 of record NZ_JABFCH010000034.1, read on the forward strand.
TCTTGCCTTTTTTGCCCATCTTCTCGCATACTGCTTCGGCAATTGCAGCACCATCTCCGTAGTTGTCATTATTTCCTACGAAGAATGACCTCTCGGAATCCGGGATGTCAGAAGATGCAAACAGCGCAACCTTAACCCCCGCATCTACGGCATCGTCAACCGCCGGCTGTGTCGTCTCGATCTGGTTGACGTCTACCGCGACAAGGTCATATCCCTGTCCTACCGCAGTCTCGATCGAGTTGACCTGGTCAACCGCGTCCGGCTCAACCGGTGCATACCACTCATAATCAATCGTTACGCCCCTGTCCTTAAAGTCCGCTACGGCTGCCTTGACACCGACTTCGATCGCGTCATACCATGCATGTACTAACTTGTATGTACAGTAGATCTTGTATTCGTCTTTCTTCGGCTCATAGCTCGTATCAAACTCCTGGTCTGCAAGAGCTTTCGCGTTTGCAGCTTCCTGTGTGTCCTCCGTCTTCTTTTCCTCTGACTTTGCATCAGATTTTCCTTCGTCTTTGCTCCCGCATCCTGCCATGGCCAATACCATAGCTGCGACCAATAATAAACTAACCATTTTCTTTTTCATAATTTTCTCCTTTCAAACTTAACCTCTGCTTTTTGCATGTTGCAAAGCCTCCTTGAAACGTTCCTCCTTTCTCCTAAATTTTTCAGTCACGGGGAATCGCTATTTAGTAAATTTTTTATAAATTATTGACTAAATTATTTTTTCTAAATTTATCGAACAATTTATAAATATTTTGAGAAATGTAGCACTTTGACTAACTTTTAACGTATTTCCCTCTGTTTTTTGACTTTATAACCAAGTTATATCATCTTTATCCTGTCGTGTCAACTAAATTCCACATAAAAAAGTAGTGTATTTACTAAATTAATTTTAGTAAATACACTACTAAATTTTCAGCCGCCTTGATTTATACTAATTTCTTCACACTTTCGTTTACAATCAATTTTGTACCAAGCTTATATTTTACCGTATGTTTCCTTTTGTTGCTCATTTTTTCCATGAGCATCTCAACGGCCATCTCACCCATCTCATCGCCGGACAGCTGCACTGTCGTGACCTTGGGATCCGTAAAGGAACAGATAGGCCGGTTGTCGAACCCGACGATAGAGACTTCGTCCGGCACCTTTATCTCACGCTTCTTCATGGCCTGTACCGCGCGGCATGCAAGCAGGTCATTATCCGCAAGGAAGGCAGTGGGCAGCTTCGCATGGCTGTCCAGATAACGCCCCACGTCACGCTCCGTCTCCGATTCCATATATCCCACTTCCATAATCCGTTCCGCGTCGAACGTAAGCCCCCGGCGCCGCAGGCAGTCCTCAAATGCCTGCATCCGCTCCTCGAAGCAGAGGATCGGCACCTTGCTCTTGATATAGCCGAACTCCCTGTGCCCCATCTGGTACAGATATTCAAACCCCTGGTATATCCCGAGGTAGTTATCCACCGTAACCGTGTCCACCGCCAGCGTCGGAAACGGATTGTCAATGAATACGCACGGGACATTGAGCTTGGAGAAGATCTCCATGTCCTCCGGATACATCTCTACCGCATAGACGATATAGCCGGCATACCGGAAGTTCTCCAGCGCGACATACCTCTCATTCAGCGGCATGTTCTTGTCCAGATACATCATGGTCATCGTATAGCTGTTCTTCTCGATCGCCTTGTTGAGGCTCTCGGACAGATAGTTGAAAAATGGGTATTCGTCTACGATGGCCCCGCCGCACTTATATATGACAAAGCCTATATCTCCCCGTTTGACTCCCCCGTCCTTCAAAAGATACTCACAGTCCAGCTCTATAATCTTCTTCATGATCTCTTCTCTTTTTTCTTCACCGACCCCCGGCTTGTTGTTAAGAACCAGGGATACGGTAGCCGGGGATACTCCCAGTTCCCGGGCAATATCCTTCGCTTTATACTTCATGTTGATTGTTCCTCCCAGATTTTCCTCGACCTTACACATTTTTATCCGGCAATTTATTCACCTTTAGATTTTCCGAAACCTCCTGCAATCTCGCAAACGAATTAGACTCCATCTTCTGCAGCACGCCCATGTACACCGCATCCAGCATAGCCTGTTCGGCTACCCTGCGGGCAATGATCTCCTTGTCCACCGTCGTATCCGTCGTCACATTGTACAGGACGATATCCGAATACTTCGTGAGCTCCGACTTTCCTGCTTTGGTGATGCATATCGTGACGGCGCCCCGGCCCTTCGCGATCCGCATGGCCTCCACCACCTGCTTGGTCCTGCCGCTGTGGGAGATGGCAATCGCCACATCCCCCTCCTTCATGTTGCACGCATTCACGATCTGAACATCGGCATCACTGTCCGCATAGCAGTCGTAACCGATCCTTCTGAACCGCAGGCTCGCATAGCTGCACGGAAACATGGCGTCGCCAATGGCAAAGAAGCATATCTTATTAGCAGTCGAGAGCACTTCACATGCATTTTCATATTCTTCCACCGCGGCCACCTCAAGCGTCCTGCGCAGGTTCAGTATGTTCAGTTCAAACACTCTCGCCACGATTTCTCCCATCCCCTGCCCGGTACTCAGGCGCACGGATTCCTCCTGGATGGCAGGCATCTGAAGCTGCACTTCCAGCAGGCTCTTGAACTCTGCATATCCCGATATCCCGATCGTCTTGCAGAGCCTGACAATCGTGGCTTCTCCGCACTCGCATCTGGCCGCAAGCTTTTTAAGAGACATCCTGGTAACTTCCTTTGGCGATGCCAGGACAAACTCTGCCACTCTCTTTTCTGCCGCCGTCAGGCTGGGCAGAAGAAACCTTGTCGTCGCCAGAATATTACGTCCATTTTCAATCATACCCATTTGCTTTTTCTCCCATTCTGTCATCTTAGTCTTATTATCCCATAGTTTTGCTCCGCTTTCAACACGTTATTTTTGGAGTTTATTTTCTGTTTTATCTCTATATTTTAGTTATTTTATACATTTATTTTCGATTAATTTTCGCAATATGTTGTGCATTATTCAGTATTTACAATCCATTTATTATATTCTATAATTGGAGCATGAACTAAATTTTACAAAATATTTTTTAGAAAGGACTATCATTTATGAAAAAATCATTTCGCTCTACGCTTATCGACACCGTCATGAAAAGTGCCGAAGACTATGACAACCTGGTCGTCCTGAATGCCGACTCCGCACGGGCGCTGAAACTGACAGGGTTCACCAAAGCCTGGCCCGGCCGCATGTTCGGCGTCGGCATCAGCGAGGCTGACATGATTGGTACGGCAGCCGGCATGGCAGCCGCAGGCCTTCTTCCTGTAATCGTAGGCTTTTCCATGTTCGTATCCGAGAAGCCATTTGAGCAGATACGCCAGGCGGTCGCATATCCCAATCTGAACGTCAAGATCATCGCCACCCACAGCGGTCTCTGCGTAGGGCAGGACGGGGCGACCCACCAGGCGCTGGAGGACATCGCCGTCATGCGCGCCCTGCCTAACTTCAAGGTATATGCGGCCGCTGACGTGACCGAGACAAAGGCTGCCGTGGAGGCCATGCTGAAGCATGAGGGGCCTGCTTATCTCAGGCTCGGGCGTGATCTGGCAGAAGACATATTTGATGAAAACAAGTCCTTTTTCCCCGGTGGGGCGGATGTCCTGCGGGAAGGCTCCGATGTCACTATCGCAGCCTGCGGTCTTATGGTAGAGCAGGCCCTCCTTGCAGCCTCCGCTCTCCGCTCCGGAGGGATTCACGCAACTGTCCTGAATACCTATTCCATCAAACCGCTGCCGGAAGATCTGCTGACCGACAGGGCCAGGAAGACAAAAGCTTTTGTAACCGTCGAAGACCACTCGGTCACAGGAGGGCTCGGAGGCGCGGTAAGCGAGTATCTGTCACAGACCTGTCCCGTACCGGTCATCCGTGTCGGAGTGGAGGACTGCTTCGGAGAATCGGGTACTCAGGAAGAACTCTATCAGAAGTACGGCCTCACCGCGGACCATATCGTCGACGCGGCAAGACGGGCAATCAGCATGAAAGCGTAGGAGGTTAATGATGTCCAGAGATATAAAAGAACTGAAAGCACAGGCAACTATAATACGCAGAGATATTCTGGAGATGGTTTACAATATCCGTTCCGGCCATCTCGGCGGCTCCTTCTCCATGGTAGAGATGCTGACCGCCCTCTACTTCGACGAGATGCGTTATCATCCGGCGGCCCCGGAAGATCCGGAACGGGACCGCTTCGTCCTCTCCAAAGGCCACACCGCGCCGGCGCTTTACGCCACGCTAGCCAATGCCGGCTTCTTCCCAAAGGAAAAGCTTCTCACTTCCTTCCGGAGAATCGACGGTATGCTGCAGGGTCACCCGGACATGAAGAAGACGCCGGGCGTGGAGATGACAAGCGGCTCTCTCGGCATCGGCCTTTCCGCCGCCAACGGCATGGCCCTGGCCAACCGCTATCAAGGGCACCAAGGCCGCGTATACTGCATGATTGGGGACGGTGAGCTGAACGAAGGCCAGATATGGGAGGCCGCGGCAACGGCAGCGCACTACTATCTCGATAACCTCACCGCGCTCATCGACGTCAACGGCCTGCAGAATGACGCAGAGACGAAGAACGTGAAAAACATGCTTGACATAAGAGCAAAATGGGAGGCCTTCGGCTGGAATACGATCGAGATAGACGGACATGATTTCGACGCCATCTTCGGGGCGTTCGATGCCGCCCGCAGCCATAAGGGGCAGCCGTCCGCCATCATCGCCCATACGGTCAAAGGCAAAGGAGTCTCATTCATGGAGAATGTCGTCGCCTTCCACGGTAAGACTCCTTCTGAAGAAGAATACAGAATCGGAATGAAGGAACTAGAGGAAGCGGCGCTGTGACAGGAGGATGCGATATGGACAGACAGTTATTTATCGGATGTGATATAGGCACATCGAGCACGAAAGCAGTAGCCGCCGACGTACACGGCACCATCCACGCACAGGCATCCGTTTCTTACGGCCTGAGCAAGCCCCGCGGCAACTGGGCCGAACAGCACCCCGATGTGTGGCTCGATGCCGCCGTGTCGGCGATACGTGCCGTCACAGGACACCTCCCATCCACCGACAGCATAGAGGCTGTCTGCATCAGCGCGCTGTACGGAGGGACCGGAGCCATGTGTGATGAGGATATGGTCCCGGTACGCCCTTCCATCATCTGGATGGACCGCCGGGCAGAGGATGAAAGCCGGGAGCTGCGCGCTTTGATTGGAGAAGAAGATATCTTCCGCACATCCGGCAATGGCATAGATTCCTACTTCGGATATACAAAGCTGCTCTGGGTCCGGAAGCATGAGCCTTCCGCCTGGGCCAGAATCCGGCATATCGTCCCGATCCACAGTTATATCATATGCAAAATGACCGGGGAACTGGCGGTCGACTATTGTTCCGCCGGGAATGTGGGAGGCATATACGATTATGAAAGACATACCTGGTCCCAAGATATGTGCTGCAGACTGGGTATCCCTTTCGCGTCTCTTCCTTCTAGATTCTGCAAGCCGGAAGAGATAGTAGGAACGCTGAACAAGGAGTATCAGGAAAAGCTCGGAATCGGCCGTCCCGTGCCGTTCTGCGCCGGCACTGTAGACTGTATCGCCTCTATGCTCAGCGCGGGAATCACCAAGCCCGGCGACAATGCGGCCGTACTCGGCACTTCCCTGAACTGGGGCTTTATACACCGTACAAAGCCCGGCAATCCGAACCTCATCTCCATGCCTTACTGCATAGAGCCGGACGCAATGAGCTACACGTACGGCGGCGCATCCACTGCAGGCGCGCTTCCAAGGTGGTTTGCCCAGAATTTTCTCGGCCAGGACTCTTCTTCCTCTTATGAGCTTTTGGAAAAAGAAGTCCGGGATGCCAAGGCAGGCCCCGGTTCTGACGGCCTTATCGCGCTCCCCTACTTTATGGGAGAGCGGACGCCTATATGGGATGAGAACGCCACTGGGGTACTGTTCGGGCTCACGCTCTCGCACACGAGGGCCCACATATACAGGGCTGTCCTGGAATCCGTGGCTTATTCGCTGAGGCATATCATGGAATGCATGACAGGACCCATGTCCAATATCAGCAAGATCGTGCTTGTCGGCGGAGGAGCCCGCTCCGGCCTCTGGAAGGAGATCTTCGCAGACGTCACCGGCTTTCCCGTATGCACGCCTGTACAGGACGCCGAAGCGCCCCTCGGCGATGCTTTCCTCGCAGCCATAGGATCCGGACAGATAAGTGATTACAGCTTGATAGAGCGCTGGATTGCCATGGATGTGCCCATCCGCCCCAACCTCTCACATCACGAACAGTACAGCCGGTATTACGCACTTTACAAAGAGCTGTACCATGACTTGAAGGAGACCATGAAGAAACGGGCAGACCTGCTCCGGAAGTAAACCGCTGCCACAAAATGGCACGTACATGAACCAGACAATAAAAAGGAGAGAACCGTATGAAAGTAGATTTCAGCAAAATAGTGGAACTGAGCCACCGCATGATTCCAAGAGAAGAACCTTTTAACCTGCAGACATGGGTATATGACGTGGACATCCTCGGAGAGCGGGGCGAACCCCACAGCCCCGGCACCTGGTATGTATCAGGAGACGTGAACTTCTCAACCCACTGCGGCACCCATGTGGAATTCCCGCTCCACCATGTAGAGGGCGGGCTGGATGCAGCCACCTTTCCTCTCACAAGCCTGATCGGAGAGGCAGCCGTCCTGGACTTCACAGATAAGAAGGCCGGAGACTGCATGTCTCTTGAGGAATTCCAGGCATATGGAGACAAGATTCAGGAAGGAGATATCGTATTCCTCCACACGGGCCTTGACAAGAACTGGCGCACCGAAGAATGGGAACCGTATCCTTACATAGCGTGTGATGCCATGGAATGGCTCATAACAGAAAAGAAGATCAAAGCCATCGGAACCGACGCAACCTCGCTGGAGAACTTCAACGTCCCGGACCAGCCGAACCACAACCTTGCGTTCCGCCATAATCTTGCCATGGTCGAGTCTCTTACGAATCTCGACAAGATAGAGGGCGGACGCGCGCTCATATTTATGCTGCCGCTGAAGATAGTCGGTATCGAGGCCTGCCCGTGCAGGATAATTGCTATCAATGACGGGGGAATCGTATAAAGGCATAATGCGCCCATCATCGGGCAGAGGGTACCGTTTCATCAACTTATATGATGGTTCTGCGATACCCTCTTCTTTTCAGCCCCATAAGCTTAAATGGCTTTTGGGACGCTCATTGACGCAAGATGATTTACATTGGCATCTGCGCCCACTACCCATAGGATATCTCCCACATCAATAATCATATTTGCATCTGGCATCTGCATGGATTCACCGTTTCGCTCTATTCCGATAATCATACATTGTTCTTTCGATTGGATGCCTGTGCTTTTTATAGGCTGGCCACAATATGGTTCCATGCCGTTTACTCTTATCTCTATGCATGTCAGCGGAGACTGCTTTTCCATCTCCCCAAACCCCATGAAGTTCTTGAGCGTATTTGTCGTGTATTTCAAGCCGATGTCATAGCTCTCACAGAACCTTTTGACAGATTTTTCAACCCCCATCGCAAAGACTCTGTCATCTTCATATATACATGCGTTGCCGGACGGCAGCATCAGCATTTCAGTTCCGTGCTCAATCTTTATGATAAAAATGCTCTTTGTTCTGCCCCAGGAAAGTTCTGCAAGGCTCTGCCCGGCATAACCGGCATCTTTTGGTACAACAAAAGATACAATTCTATAGTCATCTCCGGGCATATCGACAAATGCAGGCATTTTTATATCTGTTGCTGCCATGCTTGCAAATAAAAACGAAGCTCTTTTGAGCTTGGAGTATCGTTTTCTCTGGTTGTAGTCCAGAACATATAGCACTATACCTGCACACATCCATCCTGCAAAGAGGCAGATTGCAGTAGCCCCTATGTACACAGGCTGTCCGGGAACGAACAGAAGCACCATAAGCACAGCCATGACGATAACGGCGAACCAGGCTGTTTTTACTCCGCCCGGTATCTTGTATGGCCGTCGAAGCTTTGGTTCTGTCCGCCTGAGCTTTATAAGGCAGAAAGCCGTTATCATCCAGCTGATAACATAACCGGCCGCTGAAAACGTAGTTAATGAACCAATCAGTCCGCTTCCAAGGAAGGGACCTAGAACTGACGCGGCAAGGCTGACCTTCAGGGCATGTATAGGGGTGCCATATTCAGGGTCCTGTCTGGCCAGCAGATTTGGTACGATACTAACACGTGACATTGCCATAAGAATATGAGAGGAAGCCATCATAAAGCCATTCCACGTGGTGAGCAGACCACAGATCGCCCCTATCAATATTATCAGATACAAAAATGTGCCGGCAGGTCCCCCGTATATCTCTTTAAAAAGAAGCGCAGCCGAGGGGCTCCCAAATCTGATGAATTTTTTCCACGGATACGCACCGCCTAATGTCACCAGCAGCAGCGCGTAAAACAAGCAAGACAGAAACACCGTCAGGATAACCGTTTTTCCTACGGATTTTACATTACCTCCGGCATTTTCAATTCCCTGGGGAATCGTTTCAAATCCGGCGAGAAAGAAGGGAACTGACGCAAGGATTGATAACGCTCCCCCGATGAATGAGTGGTGTGGATCAGAACCGATATTATCATATACCGGATACAAATTTGACAGATCAAATTTTAACAGTGCACATATCATAGCTAGAATGCCTGCGCCTACCAGCGCAAAGCAGAGCACCCTCTGCAGCAATGCAGAAGTAGAGACTCCCCGCCTGTTTATAAAATAAAGCAATATGGATATAGCCGTTCCTACAACAATATGACCTATATAGATATCAGCTCCGGCCAAAGTATAAAGAGGTTCTCCAGACTTAAGCTGCGGTATGAGTATGCTTAAAATGTCAACAACATATATGGCTTCCCAGGGGATAATCGTTATAAAAGCTCCAAATGCAGCCCATCCGGATATAAATGATATACGGTCGCCAAATGCCCGAAAGGCATACGCCATACCACCACCCGATACGGGCAGCATCGCACAAAGCTCACAATAACATAATGATACGGGAATCATCATAATCAGTGCAAGCGTATAGCCGAATGCAGCAGGCAGGGGCCTCCGCTGCCTGCCATCCAGCTATTGATGGAAACGGCCCATCCAACACCAACAATTGCACCAAAACCGATACAAAAAAAGTCAATGGAGGTAACTCCGGAAATCTTTTTTTTCATTTTTCTCCTCATCAATAAGTGTACAGCTGCCCTGTCCCTTTTTTACTCTTCAAATGTGCCAAGCAGCTCCGCCAGAAGGCTGCACAGCACCCCCAGACGGTCTGTATATAGCGTCTCTCCGGTCGTGTGGATATCAATAAGATCGGCTCCGAGCACGATCAGTTCCAGTTCCGGATTCTTTTGTTTGAAATAACCGCATTCCAGGCCGGCATGTACGGCCTCTAAGACAAGTTCTTCATCGTTCTGCTCTCTGTAGATGGCGCACACTTTACGAATGAGCTTCCCGTCCGGCCCGGATGTAAAGCCTGGTTCCTTGGATATCTGCTCCGGCATCATATGGTAGCGGAGCGCCTGATACTGGATTCTGGAATAATATGCATCCAGCTGCTGCTCATCGTCTCCCCGGGCCATTATCAAGAGGCTCATATCTTCATCCACAGACACTTTTCCTGTGTTTGCCGACAGCTTGACTGGTCCCCCGTCATAGGGCAGAGGCTTTAATACGCCGCCCGGAACTGACTGGATAAAGTCCAGCACCTCTTTCATGCACTTATGCACCAACACCTTCCCGGGCTGCTTTGCTTTGTAAGCAGTAAGCCGGACGCTCCCTTTCTCCAATCGGCTGACCGTATCCAGATGGCTGTCCATATCCTCAATCAGTTCTGTCAGCTCATCCGCCTTATCCATCGTCACGACCACGGTACACTTGCAGGAGTCGGGAATGACATTTCCAGCAGTGCCGCCTTCCATATGAGCCAGCTCTATATGGATGCCAAGCAGCTGGATATTCTGTAGTATCCGAACCATCTCACAGATTGCATTGTGCCTGACTTGGCCGATATCGAGACCGGAATGTCCTCCCGGAAGCCCGCTAAGCTCCAGCCTGAATGCAGTGTCATGCTTTGGCGGGCACCACTTGAGGTTCTTTTTCACCTGGATGACACGGCTGGCCGCACATCCGATGCAGCTTGTATGTGTGGATGTCCAGTCCAGACTGATAAAATATGCTCCTTTGAGCCAGGAGGCGTCAAGGCTCTTGGCGCCTCCCATACCCTGTTCTTCTTCTACGGTAAATATCCCCCGCACAGGGCCGCACGGCACCAGGCCATGCAGAATTTCCAAAATGATGGCCGCGCCGATTCCATTGTCCGCCCCAAGGGTCGTACCATCTGCGGTTATCTTACCCTCATCCTCGACAAGACGTATGCCGTCCTGAAGCGGGTCATATAGGCAGCCAGGCGTTTTCTTGCACACCATATCCATGTGGGCCTGAAGTATGATTAGCGGCCGATGTTCATGCCCCGGATGTGCAGGCTTGTCTATCATTACATTGTTCTTCCCGTCACGCTCTACCTTACAGCCATACTCGATTCCCTTGCGGGCGATGTACTCCGCACAGGCCTCTTCATGAAATGTCGCTCTTGGTATGTCTGCAAGAGAACGGAACTGTCTCAAGACTTCATCTACCATCGCTACTGCTCCCTGACCTTCCTTGCCAGCTCTGTAAACTCTTCATCCACCACTTCCCCATGGCGGAAGAATTCCCTGCCGTCTATTATGAGCGTTGCATCAAGCGCCACGCAGTCGGAATGAGAAGGGCCGGCTACGCCGTCCGGCGGAACGAGATTGCCTCCTATGCTTCCAAACGCCCAGGTAACAGACCCCCACACTCTCTGATCCTGCAGGATATCTCCCGACAGTACAGCTCCCGGATTGATGCCAAGCCCTGTATGGGAGATTCCGAACATCTGCGGGTGTCCGAAGCTCTTAAGCCATCTGTCATATGCCTCCGCCTCTGCTCCTCCTGTCACTTCGACTGCTTTTCCGTCCTTTACCGTTATCTTTACCGGTTCCTCAGGCACGCCGCACACCGGCGCAAGAGCCCCGTCAAATACAAGTGTTCCGTTGACGCTCTCGATACACGGCGTCCACGCGATCTGGCCCGGCAGCATGTTCGTACCCGGCTTACCCGCGTTACCAAGCTCTTTCAGAATCGGCCTCTCCTTCTTATTCTCAAAACGGATGTCCATTCCTTTTGCGGTTATCATCCGCATACTCCTGGCCTGGCTGATCTTAGCCGCCAGCTTTTCTCCGAACATCTGCAGCGCATCGTAACGGATATCGCCGATGCAGTGCGTAAGGAGATCTCCTGTCGCTCCGGTCAGACACATATGGCGGAGCTTCTTATTGTTCTCCATCACCTCATTGTATGCAGAAGAACCATAGATCCACATCTTGTTATATTCTGCCCAGGCATCTGCCCGCATGAGTAGCGCGGATATGCCATCTCCCGGGATATCCTTGTCTGCTGCCACTGCAACCCCGCCCGGTGCCTGAATCCAGAGGGTCGCCCACTGGATGCCGAGCAGTTGTGCGGCTTCCTCTGTCGCCTTGACTACCTCTGCGTCACTGAGCGTATCCGCTGTGATGACGAGCAGTTCTCCCTGCTTCATCTCATATAGATCTCTCAACAGCTTCTGTGCAATCTGTACCAATTCATTTTTCATCTGACGATACCTCCTTCTCTTCTTCTTGGGCTTCTGCTGCTGTCTTCTGCACACAGTATTTGTGGCAGCAGACGCTGTGTCCTTTCTTCACCTCCGTCATCTGCGGAAGTTCCTTTGAACAGATATCCATCCTGTCAGGACAGCGCATATGGAAGGCGCATCCTGGCGGGATATCTACAGGACTCGGAATCTCACCTGTAGAGACGACCTTTTCCGGCCGCAGCAGCTCCTCTTCATCCGTCGCCACCGGGATAGAGGACAGCAGCATCTGTGTATACGGATGCAGCGGCTTCTCAAAGAAGTCCTCCGCCGGTGCCAGTTCGCACACCTTCCCGAGATACAGGATAGCCACCCTTGTCGCGATATTACGCATCAGGCTCAAGTCGTGCGTGATAAACAGATATGATAAGTTCCTCTCCTTCTGCAGTTCTGTGAGCTTCCGTATGACCTTTGCCTGAACCGACACATCAAGGGCACTCGTCGGCTCATCCAGAATCAGAAGGGACGGGTTGGCGGCCATGGCTCTCGCCACCGAGGCAAGCTGCCGTTCGCCGCCGCCGATGGAGCGGGGATAATTCTCTCCGAATTCTCTCGGCAGGCCGACCATCTCAAGCAGATCTTCCGCTTTTTCCCCCAGATTGCCCTTGTCCACTTCTCCGTGCAGCTTTAACGTGAATTCAAGGCTCTTCTTAATCTTCCTGCGGGGGTTGAGCGCAGAACTTGGATCCTGGAATACTATCTGGATATTGCCCTTCTGCTCTTTCGTCCTTTTGATACCTCTTTTCGTCAAGTCCTCGCCATTGTATATGATACTGCCGTCACTCGCCTTATACATGCCCACGATCATATAGGCGATGGTACTCTTACCCGAACCAGATTCTCCCACAAGTCCGAGCGTCTCTCCTTCGTATATCTCCAGGTCCACTCCGTCCACGGCTCTGACAACCTTGCCGTTTTTAATGGGAAAATGTTTCTTCAGGTTTTTCACTTCCAATGTTTTTTTCTTCTCTGTCATACCGTCTGCCTCCTGAACATAAAACATGCCGTCTTGTGACCGTCCTCGGCCTCCTCCATAGCCGGTACGCTGTTCCTGCATTCCTCCGTCGCATGCACGCATCTCGGCGAGAATCTGCAGCCTTTCGGCGGGTTGAGGTAATCCGGTATCCGTCCCTCGATACCTCTGGATATGCCGTTGCCAGTAAGCTTTGGAACACATTCCATCAGGGCCTTCGTATACGGATGCTTCGGATTGTGAAATACAACCTTCGTCCTGCCTTCTTCCACAATCGTTCCCGCATACATGATATATACATAATCTGTCACCTCACGGATGACGCCGATGGAATGGGACACCATGACGAGCGACAGCCCCTTCTTCTCAACAAGTGAATTGATGAGACGAAGTATCTGGTCCTGTATCGTCACATCGAGGGCCGTCCCCGGTTCATCAGCCAGCAGGAGCTTCTTATCTGCCGCGAGCGAAGCGGCGATACATACCCTCTGTCTCATGCCCCCGGAGAGCTGGAACGGATAGCTCTTCATGATTCTCTCCGGATCCGGAAGCGATACGTCGTTGAGCGCCTGTATCACCTTTTCATAGACCTCTTTTCTGTCCACATTATGCTCAAAAGAATATCTCAATCCTGTCACGAGCTGCTTTTCGATGGTAAATACCGGGTTCAGCGCAGCAGACGGGTCCTGAAATATCATGCCGGCCCCTCTTCTATGAAACAGGTCTATCTCATTTCTGGACATCCCGCGGACATCTTTCCCGTCAAACATTACTTTTCCGCCCTCCAGTATCCCTGCCGACGGGAGGATGCCGAGCACTGCCTTAAGGCTTGTCGTCTTACCACAGCCCGATTCTCCCACAAGACCGACCCTGCCGCCCTCTGGTACGTCGAGATGGATGCCATTTACGACCTTGCTCTTTCCGCCGTACACTTTATATGACACTTTCAGATCCTGTACTGATAATATATTCTTCTTCTCCATCAGGCTTCCTCCACTGTAAACAACGCGCTCACTCCATCTCCGATCAGATTGAATCCAAGCACGATGATTATGATAAATACTGCCGGGAATATCGTTACCCACCACTGTCCTGGTATGTACTTGATGCCGTCCGCAATCATATTGCCAAGCGACGGCGCCGGAGGCTGTTCTCCCAGCCCTACGAACCCAAGCGTGGCCCCCATCATGATGACAAGGCCCATGTCTACTGTCATCTTCGTGAGCACCGGCGAGATACAGTTCGGAAGAATCTCCTTCGTCAGAATGTGGAGGGCACCTGCTCCCGTGAGTTCTGCGTATATGACATAATTTTCAGCCCTCAGGGATGATGAGATGCTGTATGACAGCCTGGCATACCACGGCCACCACATGATTGTTATGGCTATCATGGCATTCGTCAGGTTCGGCTTAAGGACCGAAGCTATCGCCAGAGCCAGGACGAGCGGAGGTATGGATAGGAAGATGTCCGTCACTCTCATGATGATGACTTCTACGAAAGAGCCTTTCATATACCCTGCCACTACCCCGAGAATGAATCCCACCGGCACGGATATGGCCAGGACAAGTATACCCATGAGCAGCGCGCTTCTCAGAGAGATGAGCAGCCTGCTGAACACATCCCTTCCCATATTGTCTGTCCCGAACAGGTGCTGTGCACATGGAGCCACATTAGCTTCCGCAAAGTTGACATAGGCGCCGTCATGATCCGGATATGGCGCAATCTGCTTTGCAAAGATGGCTGCCAGTATCACAAGGGCCACTATGACAATCCCAACGACTGCGGGTATATTTTTTGAAAGCCTGTACCAGACTCTCTTTATACTTTCGAACTTATTTTCTCTCATGCTGCCTCCCCTTTCTACGTCGAGACTCTCTGCTGCATTCTCGGATCCAGCCATGCCACGATGAGGTCCACGAGAACGTTGACGAGAATAAATACAAGACCGAATACGAGCACTACCGCGCATACAGAATTCAGATCTTTCTGAAGCATGGCATTGATTCCGTAGCTGGACAGCCCGTTCCAGTTGAATATCTGTTCCACGAGGAATGCATTGCCAAAGAGCGAGGCAAAGTCAAGCCCCATGATAGCTACTGTCGGTATAATGGATGGTTTCAGCAAGAATCTGGAATTGATGATTCTCTTTGGCACACCCTGGGTGACCGCCATTGCTATGTAATCTTTTCCCTTGTTATCTATCATGCTGGCCCGCGTCATCTTGGCTTCCTGCATCATGCAGCCGATAGACAGTGACAGTGCCGGCAGAAGTATATGGCCGAACGCATCTGCAAATGCTTTCATATTCCCCGCCAGAAGCGTATCGATGAGCATAAAGTTCGTCACGACTGGCACTGTGAATCCTCCGCTCAGCCGTCCGCCGATAGATGGCAGAATGGGAATCCAGTAGCCGAATATAAGCAGCCCGAAGACCGCCATTACAAACGCCGGAGTGGCAACTCCGATGTAGCCGACAATCTTGATCAGTATATCCGGCCAGCGGTTGTGGAACGCGGCGCACACGACCCCGATCACCTGGCCGAGCACAATCTGCAGCAGACCGGCCAGGAGGACAAGCTCCAGGGTTGCAGGAAGAAAGTCTTTCAGATCCTGCGTTACCGGCCTTCTTGTCACGAGAGAGTCTCCGAGGTCCCCGTTTACGAGATCTTTCAGCCAATATCCATATTGGACCGGCAGAGGCTCATTATAGTGCATTTCCTCCCTGTAAGCTTCTACCGTTTCTTCCGATGCTTTCGGACCGAGTGCCACCCGTGCCGGATCACCGGGTACAATGCGCAGAATACAGAAAATTATGATAGAAAGGCCGAGGAGCACAAATATCGACCATAATAACCTTTTTACAATTGTTTTAACCATACTATACTGCTCCTTCTAATGGCGTACTTCCTTATGAAACGGGGCAGGGGAACTCTCCCTCTGCCCCCGTCGGAAACACTTTCATCTATGTAGCATCATTCATCCAGGAATTTCATTCCCTTCAGGCTATACTGATACCCCATTACAGGTACTACGCTCTCTCCCTTCTCGGCACGGTCTGCTGCCTCCCAGTAGAGATACCCGCTCTGGTAGGCGTGGGTTTCTACAAGCTCAAATAGTGGCACGGTTGCATAATCTTCCATGATAAGCCTCTGTGCTTCTTCATATTTCTTAAGCCTTTCCTCCCTGTCGATGGTGGAGATAGCATCTTTTATTACCGTATCTACTTTATCATTACTATACCAGTCCAGGCTCTCCCAGCTTCCAATCTCTTTCGACAGATAGGAGGCGACGAGCTGTGACCCTGCTTCTGAATAGCTCGGGGTTGTCAGTATGGTTCCGCTGTTTGGAGACTGTTCCGGGGTTGCCGCGCTTTCTACAAATGTAAGCCATGGAACTTTTTCCACATTTACGTTCAGTCCTATTTTTGCAGCGTCCGACTGGATAAGCAGCGCAAGCTTTTCTCTGTCAGGTGTCTCTGCCACCCAGTATATCGTATAGTCAAGGCCGTCAAGCTGATCGTAATACTTGGACAGCTTCAGCTCTTCCTCCGCCTTTTCCAGACTGTAATCATACGTCAGCTTCTCGTCAAGGGAACCGGCCAGCACTTGTGTAACAGGCCCGTCAGCCACCTTGGAGCCAGGGAAGATGGATTCGACCATATTAGCTCTGTCCGCCAGATATGCCATTGCTTTCCTGAAATGAATGTCATCTGTCGGTGCCTTCTTGTTGTTCATGGTAAGATACATCATGCTTCCGCCAAAGAACTTCATCACGCTTACTCCATCCATCTTATCCAACTCTTCAAATGCTTCCATAGGCTGGAACATGTCCGTTATCTCTACTTCTTTTCTTGACATCATCGTCTTGACTGTGACCGATTCAGGAGACACCATGAACTTGAAGCTCTCCGGACTTCCTTCGTCAAACTTATCAAAATAACCGTCAAATTTCGTCCCTGATACATGGTCTCCAGATACATATTCTGTAACCTGGTACGGACCGCTTCCTGCATCATGTTCATTCAGGTAGGCCTTGCCGTAGTCTTTGAATTCTCCATAATTACCGTCGCTTAGATTATCCATAACATCCTTTTCACTTACGATATAAAGCCTTACAAGCGTGGAGAGGAACGGACCGAACGGCTCACTCAGCGTAAACTGAACCTGGTAATCGTCCAGAGCAGTTGTCTCCTTCACTTTCCCCTGGAACAGATAGGCAAAGCCTTCTCCAATCGTAAGCAGCCTGTTCATGGTAAATACGACATCAGAGGCCTTAAGCGGCTCTCCGTTATGGAACTTGACGTCATCTCTCAGCTTAAACACCCATGTCAGACCATCCTCTGATACGGTCCACTCCGTGGCCAGGGACGGTTCGGTATCACCGTCGTGGGTGGGCACGACGAGTGAATCGTATATATTCGGAAAGGCAGCCGTGGATGCCTCATCCGATCCTACCGCAGGATCCAGGTAAGGTGTGTTCGAGAACATGATACGCACAATTTTATCTTGACCGGCCCCTCCCCCGCTCTTCGCAGAATCTTTGGATGCCTCATTTCCGCCTGAACAGGCACTCAGCATAGTCACACACATTGCAAGTATCAATAAAAAACTAATGCCCTTTTTCATATTTCCTCCTTTCATTTCCACTTTTTCCCAACTAATGATTATCACCCTACATTGCAATATTCTGTCAATTATGATATAAAGTATATTATCTAATATCACGTTATAGGCTGTCATATCAAACTACTGATCGAGGTGGTAAAAGTGAAGATACATGTCTCTAACTGCCTCTCGCTACCCGCGCTGAAGTACGCTTCAGTCGTCGCCGGAACGAGCGGCCTTGACCGCGCCGTCTCTGCCATATCTGTGCTCGAGACGACAGATGTCGACGATATAGAACCTTCTTATCTGACGAGTGGCGAACTATTGATCTCCACTCTCGTTTCCATACGTAACAACACAGATAAGCAGTGTGCTCTGTTATATGAGCTGGACAAGGCAGACACATCCGGCCTTATCCTGTTTTATGTCGGAAAAATATTACCCAAACTTGATACCGAATTTCTCAGGATAGCCGACGAGCTGAAATATCCGATTATTTCCATCGCTCCGCAAGGTCCTTCTGTGTACGCAGATGTCATACACGATATCGCCAATTACATATTCCAGATGACTCTGGACGACGAACTGGCTCTCCCCGAACTGCTGCTGGATTTTACTGCTTCCGACAGACAGCACGGTGAGCTGGAACATCTGCTGTATGAAATCGGCCATTATTATAACGGTATGATTATGATACTGGACTCCAGATTCCGGCTTCTTAGCTGCACCGGCCCCAAGCTTTCTACATCCCCGGAGGCAGAGGGAGAGGATCTGGCTCCCCGTATCGTACAGTGGTATCGCCGCACGCATACTGGTGATACAGTATCCGCCTCTGTCGCGACTGATTCTTTTCTGCCGGACGATCATACGATATATACGGTCAGCAGCTGCCAGATATCTTTTCAGAGTACTGCCTGCAGCCTTCTCTTTGTGACAGAGAGAAACGACATCTCCTACTTTTTCATGAACATGCTGGCACAGACTGTCCGCAGCTATATGGTAAAATCCGAATTATCTTCCCATGCCGTGCGGGAGGATGAGGTGCTCTGCGCACTTTTCACGAACAATTATGAATACTGCGATTACCTTTCTTCCAGGAACAGCCTTCCGCTCAGCGAAGCCTCCGCCATATGGGTCATCTCTCCGGATACGGACGATCCTGCGGACGCCAATCTTATGCTGTTTGGGCAGAATAAATCCGTCCTTTCCTACTGTCTGAAATCGATTTCAGACGTGGCTGTTCCCATTTACTACGGCTTTTATGAAAACAGCTGGATTCTGCTGTTCGGGCAGAATTCCGGTCCGGAAGATCTCCGCTATGCTGCCGGAGCGTTCCTGGCGGAATGGAACATCTGTTGTCCGGACTGCTCTCTTTTCATCTATGATCAGGTGGCGTCCTGGAAAAAGATTCCGGAAGCCTATCAGCTGATCAGCAATATCAAATCCATCGCCCACAAGGTGTATCCGCTGGAAGGCTACTACACAACATCGCATATATATTTTCTTGAGACGTGCCTGTCGTGCCTGAACCATATGGCTAATTCTGACTCCCCGTCATGGCCTCTCGTTCTGGAGCCGCTGAAGGAGGATACCTCTCTGCTTTCCATACTTGAGACCATGGTTTTAGACGCGCAGCTGGATGTAAAGAAAAGTGCCGAGCTTCTGTATCTTCACCGCAACACGGTATACTACCGGCTGAAAAAGATTCAGGCTCTCCTCGGTTATGATCCTTTTGCTGTCCCGGGAATCAGTAACATCTCTATCTCGCTGGCGCTCCGCCGCATCCTGCAGACATAGTCTGCCTATTTGCCGAGCTTTTTCGCCAGTTCTGCAAGCTCTGGGTCTATCACTTTGCCCTTATCGGTAATCTGCACGCCGTCGAGCCATACGGATGTATTCAAAGTGATACCGTCTGTGTGGGATGGAGCCGGTACGCCGTTCGGCGGGACAAGGAAGCTTCCGATTGCTCCGAATCCCCACTGGGTGCATCCCCATACTCTCTCATCCTCACCGTTCTGTCCGCTGATTCTGGCGCCCGGATGGAATCCGTAGCATACATGAGCAGGCCTCATCATCTGTGGATGGTTAAAGCTTTTCAAGAATGCCTCCCATTCTTTTCCGGCCCTTCCGCCGTCTACCTTCGTGATGACACCTTTTTCAAGGTACACTTTTACAGGTGCGGATAATACTCCTATCTGCGGAACTAAAGATGCATCGAATACAAGTACTCCGTTGATACTGTCCAGCACAGGAGTCCATGCAATCTGTCCGCTCAGCATCGTTGTTCCCGGCTTGTCCCAGTATCCGGTCTCGCCTCTTACCGGCCATTCAGGATTATTGTCAAACTCTACATCCTGTCCCAGTTCAGATGTCAGACGGACGTGCTTTGCCTTCTTCGTCTTTTCCGCCACCAGTTCTACAAAGTCCCGCAGAAGCCTCTGGTCAACTCTTCCGTACAGGCGGATGAATACATCCGTCGTAGTGCCCGGAAGAGCCAGATATCTAAGCTTCGGATTACCCTGCATCGCTTTCTCATATGTATTGGAATACAGAAAATACTCCCTGTTAAATTCCAGCCATGCATCTGCTTTTAAAAGTGCTCCGAGAATCGCTTCCGATGGAAGGAAGCCATCCACCATCTGTCCTGGTCCAAGCGGAGAAGCCGTCCAGATAATCATAGGTTTGCCGCCCGCAGCAAAAGCTGCCTTTGCCACCTCTGTCACAAGACGCAAATCGCTCTCTGTATCCGCAGTGATGACAAGCGTCTCTCCTTCCTGAAGCTTACACGTCTCTCTGATTAAGACTTCCGTTGCTTTGCTTAATTCGATTTCATACATTCCTGACATACAATACACCTCCATTTAATGATTTACTGTTACGGCAAGCCGCAGCACTTTCTTCCCATGCAGCTGCCCTGGAAAGAAAAAGGCCATTGCAAAAATAATAACTTCTTGCAATAGCCTCGCTGCTTTTTGTTGGATTCATCGTAACATTATGTCAATAATATCACAATATGCCAAAGCCCAAATATCAGTATACTATTTTGTATTCGAGTACAAATCAGAAAATAGTTTTATTAAACATAAGTTATCTGATATAATCAAACAGGGCAGCGTCTCGTTGGGGACGGGGGAAAATTCATTTTCCCCCGTCCCCAACGAGACGCTGCCCTGTCCCTTTTTCAATTCCGGGTGTCCCTAGAGCAGTTCTTTTATCCCGTCCGCCATCGCTTCCAGGATGATGCAGCATGATGTCGCACCGGCATCGAGCACCCCACGTGACCGCTCTCCCAGGCGGCTGGATCGCCCGAATTTGGCCACCATATCTTTGGTGGAGTCCCGCCCTGCTCTCGCTGCGTCTTTCATCTTATCGAGAATCTCAGCGAACCCGGCTCCTGCCTCCGCACCATCTCTGACAGCCTCTGCCGCCGGGGCAAGCGAGTCTACGAGCGTCTTGTCTCCTACCTTCGCCTCTACGATGCCGCACAGGCCAGATAGACCTGCTTCCAGCATATCCGCGAATTCAGCCGGGCCTATCTCTTCGGCCTCTTCTCCGGCTTCTGCCATGTCCATGAAGATCGTCCCGTAAATCGGACCCATGGATCCGCCTATCTCGTTGAGCAGAATCATGCCAAGTTCGTCAAGCCCTTCCGAAAAGCTGATGTCTTTCTCCTTGAACCTTGTCTCGAACACCGTGAACCCTTTGTTCATATTCATCCCGTGGTCTCCGTCCCCAATCAGGCCATCTACTTCTCCAAGATATGCTTTACTGTCCTGGATACCTTTCACCATCTTAAGCAGCACCGGTTTTCCGTCTGCATTTTTAAATCTGTCCATGTTATTCCTCCTTGCAGCTTCCTGTCTGATCAGAACTGTTTTAATCCCATGCTTTCGGCCGGCATGTCGATCAGTTCTTTCAGCTCATCATCCAGTTTCATGACAGTGAGCGTCGCCCCCATCATCTCAAGTGATGTAAAGTAGTTCCCTACATATGCCTTATATGTCCGGATGCCCTTCTCGCTTAAGATTCTGTCAATCTCATCATACAGTACATATAATTCCATCACCGGCGTCGCCCCGAGGCCGGAGACAAGGACCACCACTTCATCGCCTTCTGCAAACGGATAATCGGGCAGCACGACATCTGTCATGCGTCTTGCCATCTGGGCCGCCGGTTCAAGCGCGCATACCTCTATGCCGGGTTCTCCGTGATGCCCGATGCCAACCTCCATCGTTCCGTCCTTAATCTCAAAGTTCGGATGCCCTACTGCCGGAAGCGTGCACGGCGTCAGTCCGATTCCAACGCTTCTCGTGTTATCAATGGCTTTCTGGGCAGCCGCTATGACTTCATCCAGGCTGCCTCCTTTTGCTGCTTTTGCGCCGCCTACCTTCCACATGAGCACTTCGCCTGCCACGCCTCTTCTCTTTTCTCTCTGATCCTTTGGCGCGGAGGCCACATCGTCATTGGCAACCACCGTCTTGACGGTTATCCCTGCCTTTTTTGCCATCTTTACCGCCATCTTGACATTCATATTATCTCCCGAATAATTGCCGTACAGGCAGGCTACCCCCTGTCCCTGGTCTGCCTCCTTACAGGCATCAAGGAATGCCGCGGCTGTCGGAGAAGAGCATATCTCCCCTACCGCCGCCGCGTCACAGAGGTTTCTGCCCACATAGCCGATAAAAGCAGGCTTATGTCCTGAGCCCCCGCCTGTGACGACACCCACCTTGCCTTCTGGAATGTTCCTGGCTCTTACCACACGCGGATTATCTGCCGCCTCCACGATATCAGAATGTGCCTTCAGGAATCCTTTGAGCATCTCGTCCACGATATCATCCGGATTATTTAATATTCTCTGCATATACTGCCTCCTTCAAATTGCACTGCTCTGTTTATTTTATCGTATATCCGCCGTCAATCAGCAGATTGTGTCCCGTAATCATGGCTGCCGCGCCGCTGCACAAAAAGCCGATTACACCGGCTATCTCATCTGGCTCAGCAAAGCGTTCGGAAGGCATCTCTTTTTTGAACGCATCGCCTGCGGGACCATCCCACGCCTTATGTCCCAGCTCCGTCAGCACAACCGTCGGGGATACTGCGTTGACCCGTATTCCGTATCTGCCCCATTCATACGCCATGACTTTCGTCATCGCTATAATCGCTCCCTTGGACGCACAGTAGGCCACATGCCGGTCAAGCGCGATGACTCCTGCCTGGGATGCCATGTTCACGATGCACCCGTCCACTTCCTTATCAATAAAGTATCTGCCCATCATCTGTGCCATCATAAAAGATGCCTTCAGATTCACGTTCATCGTGCGGTCCCAGTCTGCCTCAGATATAAGCTCAGCCTTCTCAAGTGCCACGATACCCGCGCAGTTTATAAGTATATCGACCTGGCCGAACGCCTTAACCGCCTCTTCAAGCACCCTCTCTCTATAGGATTCATCTGTAGCGTCTCCTGCCACACCGATTGCTTTCGGATCCAGACCCTTGGCAATGCTGTCTACATCAGGATTCAAATCAGCCAAACATATCTTCACGCCCTTTTTCGCAAAGAACTGCGCCGTGGCGTATCCGATCCCTGCAGCGCCTCCCGTAATGACCGCCGTTTTTCCCTCTAATGAAAAGTCTGCATCTGCTCCGTAATACTTCAACATGATTTATCCTCCTTACCCTTTCATGCCGGGAAACCCTGCTCAGGATCTCCCGGCTTATACACGATTATTGAGCTCTTTCCCTAAAATCTGCTACGTTGTCTTTGTTTACTTCTTCAAAATCAATCCAGTAGTTCTCGTCAACCTCTTTGCCGTTTACCGCATCGAGCAGTACCTGGACTGCCTTTCTTGCCTGTCCGTCCGCATTTTGGAAGATGGATACGACCATATTGCCACTTTCTACTGCGTCAAGAGCGTCCGTAATACCATCCACGCCTACCGCAGGGATATCTTTGTTCGCTGCCTTCACAGCCTCTCTTGCTCCAAGTGCCATCTCATCATTTTCGCCGATAATTCCGTCGATTTCATCAAATGCCTGCAGCCATGTCTCCATCACTGTCATCGCTTCTGAGCGTGACCAGTTGGCCGTCTTTTCCGCCAGCACTTCAACGCCCGGATTCTTATCCAGAATATTCTGGATTCCTTCACGACGTTCAATCTGTGCAGACTGTCCCATCGGCCCTTCGATTATGACTATCTTGGCGTCTGTTCCCACTTTATCAAGAAGCGCCTGCGTCTCCATCTCGCCGGCCTTGACATCCTCAGAACCTACATAGCTTGTCAGCTTGTCGTTCTTCACACGCGTATTGACTCCGACAATCGGTATCCCTGCCTCTACCGCCTTGTCTACACACGGAGAACAGGCTTCTGCATCCTGAGGATTCAATATGATGCCGTCACATCCGTCTGATATCATCGTCTCGACCTGGCTTATCTGCGTACTCGCATCATAGTTGCCGTCGTACACCGTCAGTTCAATGCCGAGCTTTTCCGCCTCGTCCTCTGCGGCATTGGCCAGACGCACCGTGTACTCATTTTTCAGGCTGTAGAGCGTCATTCCAATCTTCACTTTCTTGCCGGAATCCTCTGAATCAGACTTCTCCTTTTTGGCCTCCTTGTCGGCAGCTCCACACCCTACGGCGAGCCCCGCCGCCAGGCTCAGGCACAGCAGTACGCTTAATAACTTCTTTTTCATTTCTTTTCCTCCTTATTTTTTGTTTATATAAAAATGCTTCTGCATTTTTATTACCCTGCACGCTCCCGTCATAAGCTCCGCCCGCCTACCTTGACTCGTTAAGAGAATCAAGCATGACTGCGCCGATGATGATGATTCCTTTTATAACAAGCTGCCAGTATGAAGACACCGCCATCATATCAAGCCCATTGTTCATTACACCCATAATCAGAAAACCTACCACAGTCCCCCAGAGCCGTCCGCGTCCTCCTGACAGGCTGTTGCCGCCTATGACAGCGGCGGCGATAGCATCTACTTCGTATCCGTCGCCATTCTGCGAGATTCCGGATGTGACACGGGAGGTCAGAATCACCCCGGCCAGCCCGGCCAGAAGGCCGGAAATCATATATACGGAACAGATGACCATCTTGATGTTGATGCCGGATACCCTCGCTGACGTTGCATTGCCTCCTGTTGCAAATACATACCGTCCATATCTGGTCTTATATAGTATGATATAACATATGATCAATACTCCAATCAATATTAATACCGGAATTGGTATGATGCCTGCACTTCCGCCTCCGATTACGAGGAACTCTTTGCTCAGTCCCGGAATCGGCTTGGCGTCGCTGGCCATGAATGTGATTCCCCTGGCTATGCTGAGCATGCCAAGCGTGGCAATAAATGCAGGAACCCTCAGGTAAGCTATGACGACCCCATTTACCGTGCCGATGAGAAGTCCGATGGCAAGTCCGGTAAGAAGTGCTATATACCATGGCATCCCGGTCTCTGTCCTGGCCACAAGCGCACAGTACATCCCAGCAGCCCCCACTGCCGACCCGACGGATAAGTCGATTCCTCCGGTCAGCACGACAAAAGTCATCCCAAGTGCCAGCAGCCCGTTGATAGACGCCTGGCGCAGCATGTTGAGCATGTTCGTGACCGTAAGGAATCTGGCTTTCATTACGGTAAAGAATATCATGATGACAATCAGGCCGAGGATGACACCATACTTTGCCAGAAATTCTTTTATGTTGAATTGTTTACTTTTACTCTTTCCCATAGTTCTCTCTTCCTCCCTTATATATGTGACACTGCCATCTTCATGATGCTTTCCTGTACAAACTCGCTCCGCTTCAGCTCTCCGCCGACCTTGCCGTTGCTCAGCACAAGCATTCTGTCTGCCATTCCCATGACTTCCGGCATCTCGGAAGATATCATGATAATCGCGTTTCCTTTCGCAGCATATTCACACATCAGCTTATATATCTCCGATTTGGCTCCTACGTCTATGCCCCTTGTAGGCTCATCCAGAATCAGGAGCTTCGGATTCTTAATCATCCATTTCGAGAGGACCACCTTCTGCTGGTTGCCCCCGGACAGCGACTTTACAAGCTGCTTAGGACTGTGCAGCCTGATCCGCAGCCGCTCGATCTCTTCCTTTACGAGGGTGCTCTCTTCCTTTTCATTGATGAAAAGCCCCCGGCTTAATTCCTTCATGGACGCAAGCGATATATTCTGCCCTACGCTCATCTCAAGAACAAGCCCTTCCTGTTTTCTGTCTTCCGTCACATATGCGATTCCCTCACGGATTGCGTCTTTTGGCCTTCTGATGTCCAAAGGCTTTCCGTCAAATATGACTTCTCCCTTATCCCGTCTATAGAGACCGAACAGCGCGTGCATCAGCTCTGTCCTTCCCGCTCCTACAAGACCCGCTATTCCGTAGATTTCCCCTCGTTTCACCGTAAAGCTGATATCCTGGAACTTGTCTCCAAGCGTAAAGTTCCGGACTTCCAGTATCGTATCGGAGATTGGAACCTCCGACTTGGGAAATATCTCTGTAAGCTCACGTCCGACCATATTCTGAATCAATATGTTGTTGTCGATATCTTCTGCCTTCCATGTATTCACATACTGGCCGTCACGCAGGACCGTAATGTCGTCTGATATCTGAAATATCTCATCCATCTTGTGTGAGATATAAATGATTCCTTTTCCCTGCTCCTTCAGATCACGGATAATAGAAAACAGGTTGTCGACTTCCTTGTCCGTGATAGCTGATGTCGGCTCATCCATAATGATAATTTCCGCGTTCAGCGATATTGCCTTTGCAATCTCGACAAGCTGCTGGTCCGCCACCTTAAGCGCGCCCACTTTCTCTTTTGGGCTTATATGTACCTTCATGCTTTCAAGCAGTTCTTCCGTCTGCTTATACATCTTTGCATAATCGACAAACAGCCGCCCGCCAGGTTCCCTGCCAAGATAGATATTCTCGGCCACGGTCATCTCCGGAACCGGAGACAGCTCCTGATGAATCATAGCGATGCCGAGCGCCTGGGAATGCTTCGGAGACTGGATGTCAACCTGTTCCTCCTTTACCGTGACGGTTCCTGCGTCACATTTATGGATTCCCGCCAGGACCTTCATCAGGGTGGACTTGCCAGCGCCATTTTCCCCCATCAGCGCGTGGACCGTCCCTTTTCTCAAGATAAAATCTACTCCGTGCAGCACCTTGACCGTGTTAAAGCTCTTTTCGATTCCCTTCATTTCCAATAAATTCAAAGTCCTCGCTCCTTTCTCATTGATTTCTTCTATATGGTCTAATTCTATTACAGAGGATGCTCCCGGCGAGGTTCAATATTTTATAAAAAAGTTCTATTTTTCTTTATTTTGTTTTTAAATTAACAATTAAGGAAGTTTATGATGCTCATTTTTATTTATAAAACAAACATGAGAAGACAGAGCCGGCGCGGTTATGGTATACTATATGTCATATAAAGATAAAGGAGGGCCGTATGCTTATGCTTAATCCTATCCATCGCGCTGCTTAGCAAAGGCTGACGCAGCTGCCTGATACGCAAATAATGTGAGATAGCCTTTGCTTTTCCTGATAATACGAAACAAAGGAGAGCAAGATGCGCTATAGAAAAGCTGACCAGATTCTGCCGCCGGAATTACTTGAGAAGGTACAAGAATATGTGGATGGCACAATCCTGTACATCCCTAAGACTGAAGAGCATAGAAAGAACTGGGGAGAGGGGACGGCCACACGGGACGAGCTCAGGATCCGCAATGCCCGGATCTATTCGGATTACCTGGCCGGTGAAAGTATGAAGAATCTGTCATCAAAATATTTCTTGTCACTGAAGAGTATCCAGCGGATTATCGGACAAGAAAAGAAAATGTGAGTTTAAGTAAAGTGGCTGCGGGCGGGGAATCGGGTGGCATCTGCTCCGATGCGTACGAGGCTTCGACTATTTCACGTATCCCTAACCCTGCGTAATGCGCGCCGATTGCGGCTTGCAT